>NZ_JADBVE010000113.1:0-17527 GCF_020245285.1 Microcystis sp. M31BS1 | reverse complement strand
GGGGGTTATAAGGGATGGAACCCTTATAGAGAAAGGCATTTAGCGATTTTTGTCAATTGTTTTTTATCTAGAGCGAACTAATCAATTAAGTCTCTTGCCAGATAAGGATTTAGTCGATTTATGCCCCCCTATCGAACCATACCAAGTAACGAAGAACCCATAAACTTAGAGTTTTTAAGCAGGAGAGTACGGATGATGACACCTAGTACGAAAAGAGAAACTATACCAGAACCTAACACAGTAATTCACAAGAGGATTCAAGGCATTACTGAGGCAATTCTGAGCCTTGCTGATGCAAAACTAGCACTAAGTGTTGGCGAGGAAGCAGGAAACAACACAAATTCCGCAAATATGACAACAGCTGGATTAGCAGATATCGCCAATGCTATTAACAATTTGCAGCTATCTGTGAAAGTACCTGCTCCAAACATTTCCATCAATATCTCTGTCTACATACTCCTCATTAACCTCAATATCTTTATCTGGTGGTGGCTGTGTCGCAATAAACGAGACAGGATGGGTTGTTTGATGAACAATATGCGGCAATCGAAATTATGGGATCAAGCAATGAAGGGATACAGTGGAAAAAATGAACTTGAAAAGCGATTTACATCTATCTTTGAAACGCCTGTAGAGTCTATCGGTTTAAGAGCAGAATCTTTAGGTGAACCAACTCTACAAGAGGAAGAGGAAGGAGAACAAAAATGGATGGATTGTGCTTTAAAGATCGAGGATTTGTGTATGGAACTGTTGGGTTCTTTTGAGGTTAAATCCCCTGAAGCCGGACAACAAGCCGCTCCCCCAGCACCACCACCGCTAGAATTATTTCCTACTTCTTTAGAGGAGCAACTGACAGAGGAAAACCTAGCGCCAGCCCTGCCCTTACTTCACGAACTCAGTCAAGTTGAAGCCAGCTTGACACAAGAAGATCTGGACGTTGCCAATTTAGATCGTCTAGAAAGACAACTGGAAGTCCTGCAAAACAAATTAGCCGAGCATCCAGATTTGTTCAATGAAGATCTGGCCAGGAGTGCCTCAGAACCCTTGGGGAACAGTAAGCTCGCCCTGCGCTACCAGCGCCTGATCCAACTCCAGCAATTACGTCAATTAATCCTTCAATATTTTGCCTCAAATAGTTAAATCGCCGCAAGGAATCCAACCATGACCTACAACACCACAGAAACCATTCAACGCTTGTGGGCGACCTTTTTGAGAGATCAATTAGGAGCGATGCCACCGGAAGAGCGCCAACAGTACGAACAGCAACTCGAAGACCGTTTCGGTGAACTACTCAAGGGGGCGGCCGACGGTTCCAGTAGTCCCGATAGTTTCCTCGATTTAATGGGATTTGGACCCAAAGGACCGATTCCCTTCGAGAACGTTTCCTATCCCTATATCCAGCCAGATTTCGATGATTCCGTCGTTCCTAGTCAACTCCACGCCGCCGCCGAACTGTACTATATCTACCAACACGAACGGATGAAAGTTTTTCAAGTCATCCAAGTGCTGCAGCGTCTGTTTAGAGAGGGACGGATGCGGATTCAACGGGGACCGGGGGCGCGAGGTCTATATTTACTTGACAAATGGAAACCTTTGCGCTATACGATCCGCGATCGGATGATGGCCTATCGTCGCGCCTTTAACTACGGTAATGCCCAACCAGCTTCGGGGGCGATCATTAACCGCAATTTTCACCGGCAATTAGTCGGGTTTATGGTGGCCGTTGCCCAATATTTCCGGGATTTATTGATCGGGGAAGTAATTCGCGGTGGCACTCTCATTGAACAGCGACCCTTTGGCAGTATCGGCACGGTTCAACGCATCGGCTTGGATCTGCGCTATGCTCTCGATCGCTCCACCTACGGTAACATTTTGGCCCTGACGATGGAAACGGGACATTATCTCAATACGGTTCTCAACCTTTTGGATGCAGCCGATATCAAAAAAGCCTTCGATGCTAATACCAAATGGGATGTGATCGAAATCGTCTCCAATCGCTATCTGGGGGGTATTGCCGAACCTTCCCAACGGGCAAAAATGGCGGAAAGCGGTCGTCGGATTCTGCAATTTGTCGCCGATAACGACTTTAAAACTGCCCTTGACCCGATTTTATTCCAATCGGAACTCAGACCCATGGGTCCCCATTCGGAAGCTTGGTTAGCTGCCTATCGCATGACTCCCGAAGGCCGGGCTTTTCAGGGGGTAACTCCGGCGCTACGCAGTGTTATCGGTTCGGGGTCTGCTGGGGTGTAACGCTATTATTTTAGAGGTGTCCCGATGAGTGCCGCTCTTTTGCCCGATTTCTCCATTAACCTCAATCAACGCCGTTGGTCTTGTGTCCTCGATCCCAACCTGGCCTTATCGGATTATGGTCTGCTCCTGGTCAAACAATTAGGACGATTTCTCGAATTATGGATAGCGCGAGAATTTTGGCATCTAATTGATAATAGCGATGTTTTCGATCGCTGGCGGCCTTGGCTAGAAGCGTCCCCAGAGAAGGGCAATTGCCCATCCCTTCTTACTCCGGAACTTTCTTCTCAAACCCGTCGCACTTTGCGGGAATGGGAAAGACTGCGACTAGAGACGGATTTAGGTAATCATCATCTATTTTGGATCGGCGATGGGCTTGGTGAATCCCTTTTGCCCAAAGAAACCGACAGCAGTTTAGTCAGTCGTTGGGAATGGTTAGCCCGCAGTTTAGATAGACAAATTCACACCGATCTGCTCGGCTATGCTTTCCGAGATGCGATCGCTTTGAGTGCCGCCTTGGGGTCGGCCTTTATCCTAACCCATCGCTCCCCGGAAGATCGGGCCCGCAACTTACCCCCAGTAATCTGTTCTACCTTGGAGAGTTGGGGCATCAACTGTCAGGAAATTGACCAACAAGATGCGATCGCTGCTTTGGAACGGGAACAATTACGCCAGTTATTCATCCAGTCTGGAGTCTCCAAATTGCTCTGGATGGGATTCCACCCAGTGGTTCTGCATTTAGTAGTTCCGGAAGCAATCAGGATCGATCCTCCTCCCAGTTGGTCCGAAGATATTTCTGCGAGCGAATTGGAATTAGAAGACTGGTCAGAAACTAGGGGAGAAAAAATTGATTTTTGGCAGGGTGCAAGGGGATTTTGGTATGAGATTTAACGTTGAAAAACCTTCCTTTTATTTTTCCAACTGACTTCTTACCCAATTCCGAAATGCTTTTACTAACTCTAGGTAATCTGTCTGGCCAGCTTGTTGTAAAAATATAGCAATTTCTAAGATGGGTAAATTAGGAAAAAATTGACTTGTTGGGGAGGTAATATAAGTGCCATTTTGTAATTGTTGGATGACCAGAGATTCCCCATTATAAACCCAAACCTCTGCCACGCCTAGATCTGCATAAACCTGAAGGCGATTTTGAGAACTGCTGGTGACATCAATTTCTATGACTAAATCTGGTGCAGGGTCTTCATTTAAGTCCAGTCGCTTTTTCCCCCGAACCGCCTCAATATTATCAATGTAAAAACATTCATCCGGTTCTGCACCACTCAATTTAGGGCGTTTAAAGGTGGTAGAACCAAGGGGATAAATCGGGACTGCTGATTCTTCCGCTAGGGTTTCGACAAAGCGACCGATGAGGGTTTTACTAAATTCGTGTTCTGGGGAAGGAGCCATGATTTCTAAATTGCCACGATTGTAGGTCAGCCGCAGACGGCGATCGCTCATTTCTTCTAGCAGCGTTTCGTAGGTTTCCCAGCTAATCCCGGACAGGTGAATTATTTCAGCCGGTGGTGCGAGCAGTGTTGCAGTCATAGATTCAAGCAAAAATCCCATGCTTCCATTTTAGAATACTGATAACTGATATATGAATAATTCACGACCAGATAGTGCCAATTCCCTCCGTATTAACCAACCAGACTTAGTAATGGTGGCCGTTGCCGGTCAAATTGCCCATCCGGTCGGTCAGGCTAATCCCTATCGCATCGGTCATGATGGCATACCCCGAATCCTTCCGGCCACCGGGGGAATTGTCCTCAATCAACGGGTTGGCGATCGCTGTGTGGGTTTAATGGGGGATCATATTGAGCCGGGGGTGGCTCTCCATAATAATAGTCGGGAAATTATCGGCAGTCGTCGCGGCCCCAATCTCGCCCTGATTACCTATGCTTGTCTGGGCAATCGCGCTAGGGTGATTACCGGTCCTGCCACGGGTCAATCGGGTCTGGTGACGGGAAAACATGGGGGAGTAGACCACGTTTTGGTAGATTTTCCCCCTGCGGTTTTGCGTCGCTTACGGATCGGCGATCGAGTGCAAATCTATAGTTATGGTTTGGGGTTAAAATTATTAGACTATCCCGATCTGCGTTTATTTAACTGTTCCCCCGATTTCCTGCGGCGTTGGGGTTTAATTCCGGGTGATCGCGGTTTACAGGTCCCCGTGACTCATTTTGTCCCTGCTGCCGCTATGGGTTCGGGATTAGGCAAAAATACGGTCTGGCGCGGTGATTACGATATCCAGCTATTTGATCCGCAACTTCGCCGTCGCTATCGTCTCGATACTCTTCGATTCGGCGATTTGGTTGCCATTGGCTCGGCGGATACCCGTCACGGTCCTAGTTACCGTCAAGGTCGGATTACTTTCGGGATTATCGTCCATGGCGATAGTACGGTCAGTGGTCATGGTCCCGGGGTTATGCCTTTACTAACAGGTTCCTGCCAACGTTTACAACCTCTCTATGATGGCGGGGCTAATTTTGCCGCTCTGTTTAATTTGCGATCGCTACCCCCCGCTCAAGTCTATTCTCCTCTGGTCAATCCTTCCGGAATTACTCCTCGGTCTAGGGAAGTTTCTGTTAGTCACTAGACCTCTTGTAAAAATCAAAAATTGTTGTTAGGGTTAGGAGTCAGGAGTCAGTAGTCAGTAGTCAGGAGAATTAAGAATGAATAATAATCAATTAAACGGTCTATTTCCAGATTTTATGTAATTTAATCCTTGTTTTTGCCGTTTTTGAATCCTCAAAAATTAATTATGCAAGAGGTTTACTCTTAGTTTTTTATGGTTGAGCTAGAAACTCAATTATTGTTAAGTTTTTCTAATTTATTGGCAAGTTTTTCTGGAAAATTTTACAATGATCGAGCTTCGTCTTGATTAAAACCTCGATGGTTCTTCGTTACTTGGTATGGTTCGATAGGGGTGCATAAATCGACTAAATCATTATCTGGCAAGAGACTTAATTGATTAGTTCGCTCTAGATAAAAAACAATTGATAAAAATCGCTAAATGCCTTTCTATATAAGGTTTCCATCCCTTATAAAACCCGTCCATTGCATAACAAAAACCGAAGAGCCACCCCGATTTTTACCCTAATCTATATTCCCAAATTAAATGTTAAGATTAGCCCAATTATGGGCAGAAATATATTACTGTAATCTTGACAAGACCGTCTTGCACCTACTTTTATTGATTGTTTCCTATTTTCCAGATAGACGAAGCTTTTATTTAGTCAGAAAACAAGTTAGGAGAGAAAAGACAATGAATAACCAGCATCAGCAAAACCTTGGCTCTTTGTTCACCGATGTGTCCTATCAAGTAGTTTCAGAAATTTATAAGCACGATCATCACTACTGTATCATCTATCTAAAGGAAGATCAGAAAAAAAATTATTTAAAAGAATTAAAAAAATCTTTTGTTGAGGTGGATCAATTTGAAGTCAACGGTCAATGTTTTATTATTCTCGATGTATCCAGTCAAATTAAATCTTCCGCCCAAGAAATCGCCCAACTTCTCTCGGAAAGAGAACTACAAATCGCCACCCTAGTGGCCCTGGGACAAGCTAACAAACAGATAGCCCATCGCTTACATATTAGTGAATGGACTGTTGCTACCTATTTACGGCGAATTTTTGCCAAATTAGGGGTAGATAGTCGTGCCGCTATGGTCTATCGTTGTGCCTCTCTCATTCAACTGTTGCAATCAGATTTCGATGTTCAGGAATTAGCAACTATTTGATTAGCTAGTTTATAGGAGAGTGGGAAGCTTTTTTTCAGTGATCAGTGAACTGATAACTGATACAGCCTTTCCGATCAAGATGAAGTATAACCGAATGTGGTATTGACGACCGCCGACCGACTCCTGACTGCACGAAAAACTTTTTCGGTAAACCCGAAATAATCAAAGGGTGAGCATTGCCCACCCTTGCTAATTAAGCAGTTACTACCGGGGAAGCTAACCGTTTAAAGGTCAATCTTTCATCGGCCACATCGACAAAAATCGTGTCTCCCCCTTTGAACTCGCCGCGCAGAATTGCCTTAGCGATCGGAGTTTCCACATATCTTTGTACTGCCCGTTTTAAGGGTCGCGCACCGTACACTGGATCGTGACCAATTTCTGCTAGATAATCGAGAGCAATATCGGCAAGTTTCAGGGCTAATTTTTGTTCCATCAAGCGGTCGCTGAGATTGGCTAACTGTAGTTTGACAATCGATCGCAGTTGCGCTTTTTGTAAACTATGGAAAATAATCGTTTCATCGATACGATTGAGGAATTCGGGACGGAAACTATTCCGCATTGCTTCCATCACCCGCGCCTGCATTTCCTCGTAACGAGACTCATCACCAGCCACGTCTAAAATGTATTGAGAACCGATATTACTGGTCATAATAATGATGGTATTTTTAAAATCAACCAGATGACCTTGAGAGTCGGTTAAGCGCCCATCGTCAAGGATTTGTAACATAACGTTAAAAACGTCGGGATGGGCTTTTTCAATCTCATCAAAGAGGATGACAGAGTAGGGACGACGCCGGATTGCCTCGGTTAGTTGTCCCCCTTCATCGTAGCCGACGTATCCCGGAGGCGCACCCATGAGACGGGAAACGCTGTGTTTTTCCATGTATTCCGACATATCGATGCGAACTAGAGCCTCTTCCGTGTCAAAGAGATTGCGCGCTAAAGCTTTCGCCAATTCTGTCTTACCAACCCCCGTCGGACCGAGGAAAATAAAGCTGGCCGTGGGACGGTTGGGATCCGATAAACCGGCGCGGGAACGTTGAATCGCTTCGGCCACGGCTGTGACTGCTTCCTCTTGACCGATGACACTTTCGTGTAATTCCTCTTCCAGATTGAGGAGTTTTTCTTTTTCCGATTCGATCAATTTATTGAGAGGAATTCCCGTCCATTTCGAGATAATTTCGGCGATATCCGATTCGAGAACTTCTTCCCTTAATAAACTTTTACCGGTGGTTTGTTTGTCGGCCAATTGAGTTTCTAGGGCGGACATTTGCCGCTGCAGATCGGTTAATTTTCCGAACTTTAATTCGGCGGCACGATTATAATCATAATCTCGTTCGGCCTGTTGAATTTCCAGATTAACTTGTTCGATCGCTTCTTTAACCCCACGAACTTTATCGATAATCTCTTTTTCCCCTTGCCATTGGGCATTTAATCCCGATTGTTCTTCCTTGAGGTTAGCTAGTTCTTTTTCTAACTTTTCTAACCGTTCTCGCGAAGCTGGATCGTATTCCCGTTGTAGGGAAAGTTTTTCCATTTCTAACTGGAGAATTTTGCGATCAATTTCATCGAGTTCTTCTGGTTTAGAAGTGATTTCCATCTTCAATTTGGCTGCCGCTTCATCAACTAAATCAATGGCCTTATCGGGCAAAAAGCGATCGCTAATATAACGATTAGAAAGCAGTGCCGCTGCTACTAAAGCATTATCGGCAATTTTTACCCCATGATGCACCTCATAACGTTCTTTAAGACCGCGAAGAATCGAAATAGTATCGACCACATTTGGTTCATCTACTAAAACCTCTTGGAAGCGTCTTTCTAATGCCGCATCTTTTTCGATATATTTGCGGTATTCATCGAGGGTAGTGGCCCCAATACAACGCAATTCACCCCGGGCTAACATTGGTTTTAATAAATTGCCCGCATCCATTGCCCCTTGAGTGGCTCCCGCACCGACAACGGTATGAATTTCATCAATAAACATGATGATATTGCCTTGGGAATCGGTGACTTCCTTGAGGACAGCTTTTAATCTTTCCTCAAATTCCCCGCGATATTTTGCTCCCGCAATTAAGCCACCTAAATCGAGAGAAATGAGAGTCCGATCTAACAGAGATTCTGGCACATCGCGGTTAATAATACGCTGGGCTAATCCTTCGACAATGGCTGTTTTTCCTACTCCCGGTTCCCCGATTAAAACTGGGTTATTTTTAGTTCTGCGAGAGAGAATCTGAATGGTGCGACGGATTTCGTCATCCCGTCCAATTACGGGGTCTAATTTACCTTCTCGTGCCAATTGGGTGAGATCTCGCCCGTATTTTTCTAGGGCTTCATATTTGCCTTCTGGATTCTGATCGGTCACTTTTTGACTACCTCTGACTTGTTGAATAATTTCTTTGAGTTTGCTTTCGGTAAGTCCGAATTCTTGAAAAATATTTTTACCGAAGCGATCATCTTTAGCGTAACCTAAAATCAAATGCTCGATCGAGATAAAGTCATCTCCAAATTCTCGACGATAATTTTCCGCTCGATCGAGTAAACTATCTAAACTACGACCTAAATAAATCGAGTCGCCGGGGTTAGAGATTTTCGGTTGACGACGGATAAAGTCATCGGTTCGATCCCGCAAACGGGCTAGACTAATATTAGCTTTACTAAAGACACTGCCCGCTAATCCCTCCTGTTCAAGAAGGGCTTTCATTAGATGTTCGCTTTCGATTTGTTGCTGGCTGTTCTGTTTGGCAATGTCCGGCGTTTTGACGATTGCCTCCCAAGCTTTTTCTGTAAATTGTTGTGGATTGGTTGGCTGCATTTTCTATAAGAGATTACTTTTATACCCTAGAGATTATTCTAGATTGACCGGTTTGTTGGCTTCTAGGGGCTTACCGTACCTAGTTCAGGGGGATTTCCCCTCAACTGTGCGATTTAAGCCGCTAAAGTTGATAAGCTGTCAGGGATTTAAACTGCGTCTGGGAAATTTTAGTACAAATGCTCGGATTCTCAACCAAGCTAAAATCTTAAGTAGCTGGTTATAATTAAATTAAAAATGAATTTTAGGTTCGATCCCCCCTGCCCCCCTTGATAAGGGGGGTGCTGATAGGCGGGGGGATCCCCCCTGCCCCCCTTGATAAGGGGGGTGTCTAATAATTTTTAACACCTACCTACTTAATTATTAAAGATGTTCACTGATAACTGATTACTGATAACTGATAACTGATTAATTCCCCCCTAAAATACTATCTAAGCGATTAAAGATTTAACTTTACTGATGATACCAACTGGGTCAATACCTTGGTGGGGGAACTGTTCCCATAAACCGCCACAACCTTCGTGGTGAGTACCGATATAGGCGTATTTAGGAGTTAAACCGCGTTCGAGTAACCAAGAACCATAACGGCTACCTAAACCCGTGCGACGGTTAAATGCTTCTACCACTAAAACAAAGGGAGAACTACCAACTTTAGCGATAATTTCTTCATCCACCCCATTGAGAGTCGGTTTATTAATTAAACCCACGTCGATCCCTTCTTGTTTTAGACGTTCCACTGCATCTAAAGCGCGGTATAAACCATCGCCAAAGCTGATGATATAACCGGCAGTGCCTTCCCGAATTACTTCATCTTTTCCGGGGACAAAGGTGTAACCATCGCCAAAGAAATTATTGCCTTTAGTATCAAGAATATTGGGAGTTTTAGAACGAGTCGAGAAGATAAAACGTAAACCGGGTTGATGGAAAGTTGCCTCGACACAAGCGGTCATTTGTGCCGCATCGGCCGGGAAATAAAGACGGGTTTCGTAACCGTCATCGAGTCCATTATCGGCAAAGAAATTATTCAAACCAAAGTGACAGGTATTATCCGCCATGTCATCGATACCGGAATGGGAAAAATGACATAAAAGATTAGAATAATTCAAGCGGGCCATGGTGATTTCAGAAATACACATTTCTAGAAAAGCGGCAAAAGTAGCGAAAATTCCCTGTTTACCTTTCTCCATACCAAAACCAGCGGCCGCCGAAAGATTGCCCCGTTCCATAATACCGGAAGGAATAAACACTTCGGGATGTTTATCGTGGATAATTTTTAGACCGCAGGAACCCTCTAAATCGCTATCTACTACTAATACCTTAGCCTTGCGTTCTTCCTCGCTCATTTTGCCTAAAAGACTGACTACAGCTTCGCCGAAAACGTTGCGGTTAGAACCCCATTTATCCCCAGAACCGAGGAATTTATAGTCATTAGAAGGCTTCTTAATACTGTTGAGATATTCCACGGCGGTGCTGTGTCCTTTTGCCTCTAAATATTTTAAAGCCAAGGGGACAGAAATCACATCATGACCGTGGTTAGAACCTTCTAAACCTTCAATTCCGGGACACATGGGACGTTTATTAATAATCGCAATCGGGCCCGGAGTATTAATTGCTTCACAGATATTGCGATACAAACTATCGATATCTTCCCCATCTCCCACTAACACTTTTAGACCATGGCCAACGAGAGTTTTGGCCACATCATAACCGGGTAAATATTTGGAGGGATTACCGGCAATCGTCACATCATTATCATCAATAATTAGCTTAACATTGATGTGTTGAGCTACGGCTAAACGGGCAGCTTCCGCGTCATTGCCTTCCTGTTGAGAACCATCGGAACCTAAACAAAAAACGGTTTTTCCGGGGTTAGCTAAAGCGACACCGTTAACGTAGGGCCACATATGTCCTAAACGGCCAGAACTAAATTTGACACCGGGGGTTAATCCTAATTCCGGGTGTCCGGGGAGTTTAGAATTGGCCTCGCGGTAGTGCATTAATTGTTCTGGGGGTAAAGAACCTTCTAACGCAGACATGAGATATTGAGTACCGACGCGGTGTCCCGCTTCATCGAAGAAAATTGGTACAAATTGACTAGGTTGACTGCGGAAAAGAGCATCGAGAATCACCACTTCCGGGACGGTATCGTAGGGGCCGCCGGTGTGTCCACCCACACCCCGGGCTGCACCCGTGGCAGTAAAAAAGATGATAGCATCGCGACAGAGTTGGATATTGGCTTTTAGGGCGCTTCTTTGGTCGTCGGTGAGGGTGGGGTTACTGGGGTCGAGACTGATGGGTTTATAGGCGCTCAAATCGATGGGAAAGGTTGTCATCGTAGATTTTCCTTAATGTAGAGAAATAACTATAGTCAGGGAAATCATAGCCTAGAATGTCACCCGATCGATTGATTGAATAATTTCTTATCATTGATGTAGTCCCTAATACAAAAGTTTTACCCCTGCTGGGATAGCGTCCACGGTGCGGGACGGGGGAAATCTTAAAAAAGATACGGGAAAAAAAGCTGTTCTTGAGGGCAATAGTCCAGAATGGCAGCTAAGACCAAGTAAAAAGGATAACCTTTGACTGTATAGCGTTTCTCACAGGGATGAAGTATGACCTGATTCTCGGTTGATATTACTGCAACCTCTAGCCCAAAAATCAGCGCATAATTAGCAAAAACTAGATTTTTTAAGGTAAAAACTATGTGTTTAGGCATACCGGGACAAATTACAGCAATTATTGATGAAAACCATCATCTCGCTCTCGTCGATGTGGGGGGTGTAAAAAGAGAAGTAAATATTACTTGTATTGTTGATGAAGACCATCCTGCTAATACTTGTGTAGGGGATTGGGTATTAGTTCATGTGGGTTTTGCCATGAATCGAATCGATGAAGATGAGGCGCAAGAAACCTTAAGTTTATTAACACAATTAGCAGAATTAGAGGCAGAATTTAATCATAATTAATGTTCTTAAAGTAGTCACCCATAAATTAATGCTGTTGTCTATCTCTAAGAAATGTAAATTACGGCAATTATTACTGACGACCGACAGCTAAAAATGATAATTAAAGGAGATAAACTATGAAATACGTTGATGAATTTCGTGATCCAGTTAAAGCGTCGGGATTAATTCAACAAATTGAACAATTATCGATAAGAATCTCTGAAAAGCGGGAAAAAGTTACTAAAATTATGGAGGTTTGTGGAGGTCATACCCACTCAATTTTTAGATACGGTATCGAGGCAATACTTCCGGAAACTATCGAATTAATTCATGGTCCTGGATGTCCCGTTTGTGTGATGCCGCGAGGTCGTTTAGATGATGCCATTTTTCTCGCACAACAACCGAACGTAATTCTGACAACTTTTGGCGATACTATGCGTGTCCCTGGTTCCCATTTTAGTCTGCTGCAAGCGCGAGCAAAAGGTGATGATATTCGCATGGTTTATTCTCCTCGCGATGCCTTAAAAATTGCCAGAGAAAATCTCGATAAAGAAGTAATATTTTTAGCATTAGGTTTTGAAACAACCGTTCCTAGTACCGCTTTAACTATTTTAGAAGCGCAAAGAGATGGCATCACTAATTTTAGTTTATTTTCTAATCATGTGGTGATTATTCCCGCTCTGAAAGCTTTGTTAGATAACCCAGATTTACAGTTAGACGGTTTTGTTGGTCCCGGTCATGTCAGCATGGTAATTGGCACAGAACCCTATCAAGTTATTGCCCAAGAATATCATAAACCTGTGGTAGTTTCTGGGTTTGAACCCTTGGATATTCTCCAATCAATTTGGATGGTATTAAAACAATTAGATGAGCAGAGATGTGAGATCGAAAATCAGTATGATCGAGTGGTACAAAATCAAGGAAATAGAGTCGCTTTATCGGCAATCAAGCAAGTTTTTGAACTGCGGGATCAGTTTGAATGGCGAGGTTTAGGAGAAATTGCTCAAGGAGGGTTAAAACTGCGAGATGAGTACAGTAATTTTGACGCGGAGAAGAAATTTACTTTACCCAATCAGCGCGTTAAAGATCACAAAGCTTGTCAGTGTGGCGAAATTCTTAAAGGTGTTTTAAAACCCTGGGAATGTAAAGTATTTGGTACTGCTTGTACTCCCGAACATCCCATCGGTACTTGTATGGTTTCTAGTGAAGGTGCTTGTGCCGCTTATTATAAGTATGGCAGACATCGGTAAATTTTTTTACTGATTAGTTTCCTTTCCCGCGAGGAAACGCTAGAATTTTCAGAGAAAAAATTAACAATCTCTCGATGATAAAAAAATGAAGATCAAAAATAATCTGGGTTTATTTGGCTTAACCACCTCTCTACTGCTAATTATCGCTTCGGAAATCGTTCTTGCTTCCCAAGAACAAACCCTAGAACTGCAACCAAGTCAACCCCCCAGCGCCGATTTTTTCAAACCCGTCACCAATCTAATTAAAGATTTAAACCATCAGGGAGTAACTATCACCGATCCCAATGATCCCATGGCGGTGCGCTACCGAGTCAATTCCCCCTGTCGCGGTTGTTCAGTTTATCTAGGCACGGGAGTTGCCAATCCTCGCACCCAGACTAATAATAATGGCATGGGAATCAATTTTGGTCTTGGTTTCACCATGCCTTTTTCACCCTAAATACCGATGACATATTTACGCCATTCGTGATTGTGATTCCCCCTGGTGTGCTTTAATAGCTCAAAGTGGAGACTGCTGTAGGGACGACGAGGTTGGGCGTGCAGGGACATATTGGCCTCTTTTGGTGTACGATTGCCCTTATGCACATTACAACGCACACAAGCCGCCACTAAATTTTCCCAGGTATCACCCCCCCCGCGAGAACGGGGAATCACATGATCGATGGTTAATTGTTCACCTCGGTAGAGACAGTATTGACAGGTGTGATGATCTCGTTCGAGAATATTACGACGGGTTAAAGGAATTTCCTTGTAGGGAACACGGACGTATTGCCTAAGACGGATAACAGAAGGCAAGGGTAAGTCACGACAAACCACTTTTCCGTTATGTTCTAGGGATTCAGCTTTTCCTTTCAACAATAAAACGATCGCGCGCCGCCAACTGGTAATATTTAGCGGTTCGTAGGAGGCATTCAACACGAGAACCTTGCTCATAGGTGTCTGGAGATCGCTTGAATTTACCCCGAATGGTAACACAGATAACTGGGATTGGAACCTATTACACTAAATCCGTTGAGTATAGATCTGGTAGGGTGCGTGTTTGCGGCGATAATTTCTGATGAAAAACTAAAATTAATAATCCGCGCCCCACGCACCAACCTTATCATCAAATTGGTGCGTTACGCTTTGGCTAATCCACCCTACTGGACTGTTTCAGCTAATTTGGTGTATTAGAAAAATGCTATAAATTCTATAATCTAAGACTTTAAGCCGAAATCTATTGCCCTATTTTAGCTGAAACAGTCCACTACGATTGATGTTTTTGTTTGAGCGCGATCGTTTATAATCAAAATATCATTATTTTGGAGTCAAAGAAAAATGCGTAAACAGACCATTCAATATACATCTTCTTTAGATGCTTTGATTGCCGTTGCCAAGCGGCTTAGCGTCTATGAAAACCAACATAAAATGGATTCCGAAGATTTTTATAACGAATACAATCAGGGAATATTGTCAGATGATATAATCTTTATAGAATGGGCAAACGATTATCGTCATTACCTTGCTTTGCGTCAAGAATTAGAACAAATATTAAATCATGCTGCTTAAACTTTTATCTGATTACCTCAATCAAGTGCGATCGCCGATCTGGTAGGGTGCGTTCCCTGAAACCTTTGCGACTGCGACATGATTTGATATTCGGGAACGCACCACCCTTAAGGTTATGGTTTCGGTTGGTTACGGTGTTGGGGGTTTGGGAAGGAGAATTTAGATTAAAATAGATAACAGATAATTAGCAAAGTCTGCTCATAATGCCGAATATTATCTGGTCGGATTACTTACAATATCGAGCCAAACTGAGAGGATTTGAACTTGCCAAAATAGAAGAGATTCTCAAATACTCTGGAGAAAGGTACTACGATACTGAAACGGGTCGTCTTATTGCCTTAGGCAAGCATGATAATAGTTTAGTAATTATTCCTTATGAATACGATGATAATTTTATAACTCCTGTCACCATTCATGCGACAACACGCCAACAAATTCGATTTCGCCTAACAACTGGGAGATATACTATCCATGAGCAAACCTAAAATGAGATACTTTGAACAAGAAGACATTCTTCATTTAACTATTTCTGATGAACCAGAAGCTAACAGTGTAGAAATTAATCCAAATATTACGGCTGAACTTAATGATTTAGGAGAATTAATTGGCCTAGAGATTACTAATGCTAGTTCTTTTATCCGAGATTCAATTTTAGAGTCAACCCAAGGAAAAATATTAAATTTGTCCCCCCAATGACTTATTGAGTGCGATGCCGAAGGCACTGCCTAGCAGTACGCCGATCTTGTAGGGTGCGTGTTTGCGGCGATAATCCCCGATAAAAAACTCAAATTAACAATCCGCACCCCACACATCAACTTCATCATTAAATTGGTGCGTTACGCTTTCGCGCTTCGCACCCTACAAGATTACTCTTAACTTATTTTTCAGGAATAGCGGATAGGATAGCTCTAAGTGCTTTGTTTACATCTTCAGAATTTTTGAAAACTTTAGCGACATCTGATTCTAAAGTGACAGTTATTTTTGTCTCATTTACCTGAGAAGTAAAACGATTAGGATGAGCCTTAGTATAATTAAAATTATATTCAGGAAGTAGGTCATCTTGTAAATTTTGGTTAGTTTTAGAGTCCTGTGTATTTTTCATAGTCTTGGCGTTCCTTTTTGGTTGTTAAACGTGCGCTGATAATACGAATCATTTGATTTCTTTCAGTAAAACAAACTACTAAAAGGCGATTCTTGTCATCGTGTCCGATAATAATTTCTCGTTTTTCACCGACCGAATGCCACTCATCATCAAAAATGTAGGCTAGAGGATCTCGAAAAACAGCCTTGGCTTCTTCAAAATTGATGCCATGCTTTTTGAGATTAAGTTTTGCCTTAAGGTTATCCCACTCAAATTGTAAGTTCATAAACTCAATTATAGTTCAATCTACCCCTAAACGGTACACTTTTAAATTTTGTCGTTGTCATACTACCAAAGTATCAGAGTTAGAATATAGGGTGTGTTAGGCGGCGATTATCTTTGATAAAAAACCTAAATTAACAATCCGCGCCCCACGCACCAACTTCATTATTAAATTGGTGCGTTACGCTATCGAAAAGCGCATCCTAGGAGTTATTGCGATTGCCTGTAGCTGGGGTTGAGAGTTAAATAGAGCAAATTATAAATTATTAAAGCAAAATCGATGAGAACCATTCCCTTAACTTTAGAACAGCTTATTTAAGCAGTACAACAATTGTCGCCTGATCAACGAATTGCGATCGCATGATCGGGTAGAGAACAGGGACGTATTGCCTAAGACGGATAACAGAAGGTAGGGGTAAGTCACGACTCCCTGATCACTAATTTTTGATAAGCTAAGAGACAGTAATTATAATTTCGTCGTCAATCCTATGATTTTGCCAGGTAGTACCGTTCGAGTCACCAATCCCGATGATACCTATTATAAATTTGAAGGTTTAGCCCAGCGTTTAAGCGATGGGAAAGTGGCCGTTCTTTTTGAGGGGGGCAACTGGGATAAGTTAGTCACCTTTAATCTCTCGGAATTGGAAGAAGTAATTATTGCCCCCGCTAAAGGCAAAAAATAACCATGCGTCCACCCTTACCGCAATTGGCTACGGATAACCGCCATCCCGATCATATCGCCGAAGTTATCGAGACAACGACGACCGAGTTTTTAGCGCAATGTTTGGAACCAGAGGAGTTAAACTTTCCTTTTATGCCCGCTTTTGGTAGTTGGGTAAAAGCCTACGATGAAGAAACGGGTAATAAAATTTTTGGGATTGTCACCTTTGCCACCACTGCACCCATCGATTCGGTACATCGCGCTAGAGCTTTGGGGTTGTCTTTGGCTGAATTGCGGGAACAACAGCCGCAGATTTTCGCTATGTTAAAAACGGAATTTCGGGCAACTATTGTCGGTTTTGAAACCTTACCCGGACAATTTAATGGCAATGGTGCTGGGCGAGGTTATATCTATCAATATATTCCTCCCCGTCCCCCACAAATTCATCAGGCAGTTTATCAATGTGAGTCGTTGGAAGTAGTTTATTTTAGTGAACAATTAGACTTTTTACGAATTTTATTACAGGTAAAAAATACTCCCGTGGAAGCTTTGGCAGCTGCTTCTATCCGTCAGATGTATCAATTGCGTCAAGCTGATCGACAATGGTTAGTGAATGTGGGCAGACAGTTAAGTGTTTTACTTAAGGATGATTATGATCGCTTGCGTTATATTCTCAGTCAAATTCATATTAGTCCTTAGATGATGGCGTTGTCAGATCAGAAGAGGAAAGATGCAATGCTCCGGTGCTGATTCGGAGCATCTTTCCATTTGACAAAGCCGATTGTAGGGCTAATTCATGAATTAGCCCTACGCCGATTGTCGGGCTAATTCCACTGCTAAATCGAGCGACTCTTGTTCCCCACTTAAGCCCAACTATCGGCACTATTCGTTCATTAAACACTAATTGTCAAGATGCCATGTAATCTTTCCTATCAAAGTAATTTCAGTTCCGGTGCTGATTC
>NZ_JADBVE010000112.1:0-6143 GCF_020245285.1 Microcystis sp. M31BS1 | reverse complement strand
ATTTTGCTAATAAACATAGCAAAATTATAGATGATTTCCTGACCTAAGATCACATTTTATTCTTTTTTCCACTTCAATCTAAGAATTGAGAAAAAAGCAAAACCTTATATTATACCATAAAAAAATTATGCAAGAGGTCTAATCACTAAATAGAGCATTTAATTGATTATTATTCATTCTTAATTCTCCTGACTACTGACTCCTAACCCTCACAACAATTTTTGATTTTTGCAAGAGGTCTATTCTAAGGCGCAATTACGCTCTGAGAGAAGAATTGGGCTTGCAGATGTCAGTCACGACTATTGAAATTGGTATAACGTCCCTTAAATGAGTTACACCAAATAAGTGACCTAGATCGTGTGACTGGTAAGAGGGAGAGGAACAATCTATCCTAAACAGTAATAGAGAGCTAGATAGCAAAATACTCCTTAGCAAGATCTCGCTCTAGCTCTCGATGTGGAATACGAGAAGACAGACAAGGTTAGGTCAGACCTAATTCTGTCGAAATTGTTCTTAATTTTATCGACATTTTAGCGACTACTTGCGCTCAGGAAGGTACTTATATGGATCAGCCTTTTGAAAGTGATGTTATGGAGGACTTAGCCGCTAATTCCTCCTTTGCCGATGAGGGAGCCTTCGATGCTTGGGAAGGTATGGAAAGCGAAGGTTTTGAAGGATTTGAAGCCGAAGACAGTTTTGGCGAAGACCAATTAGGATGGGAAGATATGGGAGGAGAGGGCTTTCTGGGAGAAGACGAATACGAGGCGGAATTAGGGGAAGATTTCGGCGATGATTACCTCATCGATAGCGGAGTCAATGATTGGGATGCCCTAGAAGAAGCCGTTGCCGATGCCCTAGACGCGGAAGACAGCGATGAATTTTTCCGACAATTATTAGGAGGAATTAGCCGGGTGGCGGGGGCAGCCCGTCGGGGAGCCACCACTGCCAGCCGGGTAGCCCGGGGGGTGGGACGGGCGGTCCAAACTGCCGGACGAGTAGCTGGACAGGTGCAGCGAGTGGCAGGCCAAGTGCAGCGAGTGGCGGGACGTGCCGGACGCGCTGCCAATCCCTTGGCCAGCATTTTGGGGCAAGTAGCGCCGCTGCTGCAACAGTATGCCGCCCAGGGCTTTGATGAATTGGATGCCCTAGAAGACTTAGCCGATTTATTTGCCGATGAGGAGCTAGATGAGGCTTTACCCGTACTAGCTGGTATGGCGGCCCGCACTATGGTTAGACCGGTGCTGCGCCGTGCCGCCCTCAGTAGTCCTCTCCGTCGTCAGATCGTTCACAGTACCACCCAAGTGGCTCGAAATCTAGTCCGCCGTCAGGGATCGGCTGCCCTGCGAGCTTTGCCGAGGATAGCTCAGAGTGTCGGACAAACCGCCGCTCGTCGTCGTTTATCCCCCAGTCGCTTACCGCAAGCTATCCGACAAACCGGGGCGAGAGTGGCGGCGCAACCCCGTTTAGTACGGCAGTTATCCCGTCCCGCCCCGGGGATGAGAAGAACTTCTGTTCGCCCCGGCCCCAGTCGCGGTGGTCTGCCCCAGCGCCTAAGACTACAAGGACCGGTGGAAATTATGATCACGCGCCTATAGCTATTTCTGCCCTTGCAATTAGGAGAGAAAAATCATGTATCAAGCCTTTGAAACCGATGTCATGGATGACTTGTTTTACGATCAAGTGGAAGGCCCCGCCCAAAGGGGCGACTATTACGATAGTTACGATGCCGGGGATGAATTCGGGGAATACGATCTGGCCGAAGCCGATGATGATGCCTTTATCGGTGGTTTAATTCGCGGCATCGGATCGATGCTCGGTAGTGGTCAGGGATTTGACGAGATGGAAGACTGGGGAGAACAGGGCTACGATTCTGGTTTCGATGCCCTGGAGGATGCCCTGGCCGATGCCCTGGCCGAGGAGGACACGGACGAGTTTTTCCGACGCTTGGGACGCATCGCTCGCAATGTGGGACGCAGAGTCGGACAAGTTGCTGGAAGAGTGGGCCGGGGAATTGGTTCCGTAGCCCGCGTGGTCGGACCGATCGCCAGTATGATTCCCCTACCGCAAGCGCAATTAATCGGACGTATTGCCAACGTGGCCGGAAGACTTTTGGCTGATGAGGCCGATGAGTTTGAGGCTTTGGAGGACTTATTTGACCTGGCCGAGACGGAAGATGCGATCGATGCGGCCGCTCCCTTTGTTTCCGCCGTTGCCCTGCGGACCGCTATGCCCAATATCTCGCGACTACCGCGGCAAACTCGCCGGCAATTGGTCAGTAGTGTCAGCCAAGCTACACGCACCCTCGCCCGTCGTCAAGGGCCGGCCGCCGCTAGAGCCGTGCCTCGCATTGTGCGCGGTGTTAGTCGTACCGTTGCCCAAAGAGGTTTACCCGCCCGGTCCGTGGCCCCTGCCGTGCGTCGTGCCGCCGCCCGAGTCGCCCAAAGTCCTCGCACCGTGCGCCGTTTAGCCCGTCCGCTCACGACCACATCTGGCCCGAGTCCGCATCGCCCCGGCCGGCAATCGATGTCCGGGGGACGACCTTGCCCCACCTGTGGCCGTAGCCATAGCTATCGTCTGCGCGGACCGGTAACTATTCGCATTCAAGGCAGTTAGGCAACCAACCGCAATGGGGGCAGTATGGGAACGAGAGCTTTTCTACACAATAAAATTTTAGATCTAACGGCGCGAGCGCGTCGTCTAGTCAGGGTAAATTATGCTTCCGTGGGGATTCGCCCCCAAGATTTACCCTACGCTCCCTCTCCCGACCATTTTCGGGCAGCTAATCAACGTCTGGCTAAGATTGATCGCCAAATTCAGCGTCGTCTTCAGCATCTACAAGGGACGTGGAACGAGTCACCGATAGAGCGAGTTTTAATCGATATAGCACTGGTAGAACGGGAAATTGACCGCGCTCGCCGTAGTTTTGGCCTATTTTTTGAAATTTTTAGTCAAAGGGGTTCCTCTTTTGCCGCCGCTCTCGCCGCCCATGATCTGATCGCGATCGATTGTTATCGGGCTGTTCGCGAGTCCTCCCCGGGATTATTTCGCGCACCGATGCTCAAACCCTTGTGTTATATGGAACACGGTTTCTCGCCTGCTACCATGCGTCGTGGAGTTTTGCTGACTCGTCTTTTGGGAGAACCTAATCCCTTCCCGATTATCCGGATTCCTTGGGATCGAGATAATCCTTGGCAACCGGTCTTTATCCACGAAGTAGCCCACAATCTGCAAGCGGATCTGGGTATCTGGCAGGAAAATCGTCAAGCGGTGATCCGTCGCATTCTCGGCACCAGTGGCGACCCCAGTATTACTCGCATCTACGGACGCTGGCATAAGGAAGTTTTTGCCGATTTAGCGGCGATTTTATTAGCAGGTCCAGCTGCGGCCTGGGGAATGGCACTTTTTCTGGCTCATCCCGCTCCCCGTACCCTTACCTATCGTCCCGGAGGAGCGCACCCGACGGCATATCTGAGGATTTTGATCTTAGCGGAAATGTTGCGACGGATGGGATTTGGTCAAGAGGGCGATCGCTTACGGCGCGTCTGGCAGCAACTCTATAACCCTAATCGTTTTCACCGTCTGCCGGCACGTCTGTTAACCACCTCGGAATTGTTAATTCCCCATCTGGTGGATGAAATTGCCTATCAAACCCGTCGCAATCTCGCCCAACAGGCCCTGGCGGATATTATTCCTTTTTCTGAAGATGATGAAAAAGCGATTCAAGCTGGTGCTAGACAATTAGTCCACGGAGAGGTTCCCCCCGATTTACCGCCGCGATTTCTGGTCAGCGCCGCTAGTTATGCCCTCGCTACTGGTCAAATTCCCGCCCGTCAGTTATCCAATCGGGTTATTAATCATCTTACCTCCCCTATTCCCCCATCTTCACCCAGTTTTAAAGAAATACAAGCCGCTTTGCTCTGAAAACTTAGGAATATAGGGGATAACTGATCACTGAAACAACCCCAACACCTTTTTTCCTTGCCCTGATAAATTATGAACACTTCATCTGGCAATCCGTTTAATTATAGTAGTGCCATGGCCAAAAATAATGGCCTGATGGCGAACAGTAGTTCTCGTATGGCGTTGGATAATCTTCTGCGGCGAGAATTAAAAGTCAGCGATCCCAATGATGCCAAACAGATAGCAGAGGCATTACTAAACCGCTATAAAAACAATCCTAGAGCATTAGCCATCAACAAGGAGGCGGAGGGAGTTCCCTTTCTTTTGGCTTCTGGTACACCGATGGCCTTGCAGCAAGCCCCCACATCCTCCGATGCGGAGATGCAGCAAGCGATCAATGATGTGGAGCGGGATTTGCGGGAACTGACCACCAACTCCATCCTCAAGGACGTGACCCCAGAATTGGAAGGCTGGGCGATGGCAGTTCGTTCTGCCATTCAGGAAGGGGTGAATTCGGCTCGTTTTGCCCTCGATCCCAGACAGCGGGATAAAACCTTCGGCATCCGTCGCACCTTGGGGGATTATGCTCGCCTGGCGCGGCTGGTTGGGGCGCTGACTCCTACCATGAGCCTCATCTATCGCAAGTTCGCTCAAAGTTTGGATGAAGTGGCTTCCGTCTTATTTGTGATGATGGGTGAAGCACTCTCTAATGTCGGCTTCGGCGGTCGTTATCTCTTACAGGCTCCCTATAGCGAGTTACAAGTGCGCCGGGATGCTGTTATCTATGCCCTGCGGAATTTAGTCGGGGCAACTCAAGAGGCTTATGCTCCCAACGAATGGCCCAGAGGGATCGATGCCTACCGCCAGCTTTTCCAACGGTTGGAAGAACAGGGACAAGGCGATCTTCGCGCTCTCCTGGTTGAAGGCGAGTTAAGTCGCGTCATGGATGCGCTCATTCAAAGGTCTGGTCAGGGTAGTGTCGCGGGTTTGCGCCAATTAGGGGCAACAGCACAGTTGGATGTCGAACGCCTGCGGCGCCTAGTCATCGTTGGTAAGAACTTGATCTATCCTGCTGCCCCACCTCTGACTGCTTTTCTGGAAGCTTTGCAGCTTTTTGTGGATGGTTTCGAGCCATCCGGTGGGTTCCGGTTGCTGCGGATTGCCCGACCGCCGATTTTGTTCTATGGCCTGTATGGGATGTCCGCCTTTGATGAAGCTGAAGAAAGGCTGCTACGGCTGATCATTGAGCGCAATCAGCTTGCGGATAAACTGGACTGCTATTTGCAATGTGGCTGTACTTCTAAAACAGTTCTCTGCCAAATTGTTCTCGATAAAATTCTTTACGATCTCGATCGCGCGATCGACCTCTATGCTGTGGGGACGCAAGATACTAACGATCCTTTGAAGAAATCGCCAGAAAAACGGGCAGTTGCCTATAGCTACATCGTGGATGTTTTCCTATTTCCTAATCAGCCTAACGGGGTAGCAAACCCTGATCGAGGTCGCTGTCTCCTAGAAAATGATACTACAGGTTCCGAAGTTTTATTACCTGGCGAACAGGGTAATTCCCAACAGTACCTCAATCATCTCATTTATCAAAGTTGTTTGCAGATTCGCAAGGATCTTTATGTTTCTTCTGGAAACCTTGAACGCAATGACAACCAGGTACTAGCAGCACTTCCTGACAATGACAAAACAATCAGAGACTTAGTTTGCCAAGAATTACAAGTTCAAAAAGACATGGAAGGTCGTTGGGAAAATCTGGTGCAAACGATGGCTCCGTCGTGCATACCATTTAGGAATGTTCGATGGAATAATTCAAACAATAACCACTCAGTATCAGGAGTATTTAATGTCATGAACAGCCTAATTAATCGAGCTTTACAGAGAGCTTTAGGGAAACAAGAAGATGATAACCCAATCGATCTTGAAGTTAAATTTGAGTTACCCAGTAACTACGAAGAAAGCCTGAAGATTGTTGCTGATAAGCTCAGTCCTAAACTAGGCGAGTCAGCCCAAAATCTTGCTGAAGATTTTGATGATTTAGTTAATGACAATCCATTAACTAAGCCATGACAATTATTGATCACCGATTCATAAACTGGCTCTTCGGTTTGTGTTATGCAATGGACGGGGGTTATAAGGGATGGAACCCTTATAGAGAAAGGCATTTAGCGATTTTTGTCAATTGTTTTTTATCTAGAGCGAACTAATCAATTAAGTCTCTTGCCAGATAAGGATTT
>NZ_JADBVE010000111.1:0-6452 GCF_020245285.1 Microcystis sp. M31BS1 | reverse complement strand
AATCCTTATCTGGCAAGAGACTTAATTGATTAGTTCGCTCTAGAGCAAAAACAATTGACAAAAATCGCTAAATGCCTTTCTCTATAAGGGTTCCATCCCTTATAACCCCCGTCCATTGCATAACACAAACCGAAGAGCCATTATACATATCTAACCACCTCTTGCCTTTTGCCTCCGGCCTTTGTTAGCTTATTCTTTTTTGTCGCTACCGGGAAAAGCTCGACCTTGAATATTTTCTAAAGCTGAAACTGCCGCCCTGGAACCGGCCATAATATCTCGTTCTTCTCCCCCTAAATATAAGCGGCCAAAACTGCCCACGGAAGTAACGTGTAGGATATTAATTAAAGCAGCTTTTTCGGCCTGATTAGCGGCTAGGGAAGCGTAGGCAGCCGGTTGCACTTCTAAAACGTACAAAGTCTGTCCCGCCATTAACATCATACCCCGAGAACTCCGGTTAATTAATTGGGCTTGGTAAGCGTCAATGTTGCGAATAATTTGGCTAGAAACAATTTGCGGTTTCAGACAATCGCGCTGACTAACGCCTAAATACTGCAAAATTGCCTGACCGGCCGCCCTCACCTCTCCCTGACTGCTAGAATGGAGTTCTAGCAGTCCATAGAGTCGTTCTACGAATAGAACCCCCGGACGAACCACGGCGGATTTGAGGGCAATATCGGTGATGCGATTAATCTCGATACCGGGGGAAATTTCAATCCAGAGGGAAGCATCCCCGGGTAAGGGTAAAAATCCTTGGGCGACTGTACCGATGTAAGCAGCGTGTTGAAGCTGTAGATTGTCAAGATAAACGTAACTGCGAAGTTCTACACCCAAGCTAATTTCTCCCTCTTTCTGTCCTCTAGCAAATCCCCATTGCAACCCCGGAGCGATGATTAATCAATCCTTAATTAGGGCTTAGGCATTACCATCTTTCACTATAGTATAGAATTGACTGCCCTTAAATTTGCTGGGGAGAAGCGGTAAAAAAACTATAATTATGGGGACAAACTCAGGGACAACCAGCATGACGATTCTTTTAGGGGGAGATATCGGGGGAACTAAAACAATCCTGCGTTTAGTGGATTGCCAAAACTCACCAGATAGTCCCCAACCCCTGCTAACTACTCTCGATCAAGAAATTTATCCTAGTGAACAATACCCCGATCTGGTGCCGATCGTCCAGCAGTTTTTGGCCCGACAAACCACTATTCCCCCGGTGGAAAAAGCTTGTTTCGGTATTGCCGGTCCTGTGGTTAACAATAGTTCCGAATTGACTAATTTAAGTTGGTCTCTCACTGGCGATCGCCTAAGCCAGGAGCTGCAGATTGAGCGAGTAAAATTAATTAATGATTTTGCGGCGATCGGTTATGGGGTGTTAGGATTAGCCCCAGAGGAGCTGCACAATCTACAGTCGGCCCCCGCAGTACCAGAGGCCCCGATTGCGGTTATTGGTGCGGGAACGGGGTTAGGAGAGGGTTTTTTGATTCCTGTGTCGAAGGGTAAATATCGGGTGTTTGCTAGTGAGGGTTCCCACGCCGATTTTGCCCCTCGCTCGAGTTTAGAATATCAACTATTAAATTATCTCTTGGATCTCTATAATATCGAGCGCCTTTCGGTGGAGCGAGTGGTTTCTGGTCCTGGAATCACTTCTATCTATCGATTTCTCCACGATAGTAACTATAGTCAGTCATCACCAGCCATGGCGGAAATTTACCGCACTTGGTTAGAAGAAATGGGTAAACCGCAAAAAACCGTCGATTTAGCGGCTAAAATTGCCAGTTTTGCCCAAGATGACTTGGATGATCTCTGTTATCAAACCATGAAAATCTTTGTCGAGGCCTACGGTGCGGAAGCGGGCAATTTAGCCCTCAAGTTGCTTCCCTACGGAGGATTATACATAGCGGGAGGGATTGCGGCCAAAAATCTTCCTCTAATGACTGAGGGTAGCTTTATGAAGGCTTTTCGGGCTAAAGGTCGGATGAGGGAGCTATTAAGCAATATTCCCGTTCATATCGTCCTTAATGCCCAAGTGGGACTAATGGGGGCAGTTTCCTGCGCTAGTCAGCTATGAGCGATGGTTTACTGGAGATGGCTAGGGATTATTTTCAGAATAGGATCGCCCCGCAAGCGGCCCGGATTGATCACAACCCGATCGCCCTACAATCAGCTTTACAGGGTATGGGCGAGCGCTGTTTGTTAGCTTTGCGTGTTCCCAAAGAATGGGGGGGGGCGGGATGGGAGGAACGCACCTATCAACAATTCCAAATCCTCGGCGCTCGTTATTCCGGCGCTTTAACTTTTCTGCAAACCCAACACCAAAGCGCCGCTAATCAATTAGCCACCAGCAGCAACCAAGACCTGAAAAAGCTTTATCTCCCCAAAATGGCCCGGGGCGAAAAGCTAGTGGGGGTGGGGTTTTCGCAACTACGTCGTCCGGGGGAACCAATGATGAAAGCGTTTCCCGTGACCGGCGGCTATCAACTCTGTGGACAGGTCCCCTGGGTGACGGGATGGGGCTTTTTTGAAGATTTTATCATCGGGGCGACCCTCCTGGACGGGCGATCGCTGTACGGTCTTTTACCGCTGCAAGCTCTCCCCGGTCTGCAATGCAGTCCCCCGATGAAATTATTATCGATGAGTGGGACTAATACGGTGAGCCTTACCATACAAGACTACTTTTTGTCAAGGGATTTTATTGTTAGTTTACAACCAGCGGCGGCGATCGAGGCCAGCGATCAAAAAAATGTTCTCCATCATGGTTTTCATGCCCTTGGCTGTGCTTGGGCGGGCTTAGATGTTATTTTTGCGGTTTATCGACAAAAAGGGCTAGAAAGCCTAAAAAATGCCCATCAACAGCTAGAAAAGGCCCTACTGTCCTGTCAAGAAAAAATGTTAAATTCCCACCAGGCCAGTTTTGCCGAGAAATTGCACTGGCGCGGTCGGGCGATTAATTTGGCTCTACAATGCGCTCAAGGGGCAGTGATTGCCTCCGGTGGGGCGGCGAATATTATTGATCATCCGGCGGGGCGAGTCTATCGGGAAGCTTTACAGTTTAGCGTTTCTGGACAAACCAGCGCGGTGATGGAAAATAGCCTAGGGCAGTTGCTCTGGCTGGGGGGTCAATGCTATGATTAGGGAGACTTTTGCGGGTATAGTTCAGTGGTAGAACGTCACCTTCCCAAGGTGAATGTCGCGCGTTCGAGTCGCGTTACCCGCTTCTGACGACAATTGATTTGACATACCCCACGCCGTAAACGGACGTGGATTCTTCTAGCATCACTGCTGTGAATTTATGGCTCAACGAGTCCACTTGAATTAGATTCCTGGCGAAATCCTACCCAGAGGTGGTTCTCTCCTCAGACTTTCGCTCCCTTACAGAAGCCTGTTTTCGTATGCCCTACGATACAGTTCAAAACCTCTAAAATAATTGGTTTCTTTGGTACTTGGTGCTGAGAATTTTTACCTATAGGAGCATTCCCCTATAGAACCCCATAACTCTAGTTTTCCAGGTGCGTTCATCGGTTGATGACTGGGTTTTTTAAGCGGTTGCTTACCCGGCCCCCTATTCTTAGTATCATACATCAGATCAAGTCGCCCTAAAAGGGCGAGGCTTTAAACCCAATTTTTTGGTAATATATCAATTAACTGGCAAGATGGGCTTGGTCAAGTTAACCCCTTTGGCTGTTAACCGTCCCATCAAGCTGCTCTAGGGCAAAGATAATGCTATCGCTACCATGAAACTAATTATCGGGGGACGTTACCAAGTTATTAAACCTCTAAGTCAAGGGGCTTTCGGTCAAACTTTTTTAGCCCAAGATAACTATCGCCCCGGCCGTCCTCAATGTGTGGTCAAACAGTTAATCCCCCAAGTGGTTAACGAAATTACTATAGGATTATTTGAGAGTGAGGCCAGAGCTTTAGAAAAACTCGGCCATCATCCTCAAATACCGCAATTTTTCGCCAGTTTTCAGGAAAAGAAGTCTTTTTATCTCGTTCAAGAATTTATCGATGGTCACGATCTTAGTCAGGAAATCTCTAAGGGTAAGCGTTTAGAAGAGAGTCAGGTAATTCAGTTATTAAAGGATATCTTGGAAGTTCTCGCTTTTGTCCAT
This sequence comes from Microcystis sp. M31BS1, assembly GCF_020245285.1. NCBI lineage: Bacteria > Bacillati > Cyanobacteriota > Cyanophyceae > Chroococcales > Microcystaceae > Microcystis > Microcystis sp. M31BS1. The sequence goes on along the minus strand of NZ_JADBVE010000111.1, from coordinate 2,343 downwards.
CAAAATAACATTATTCACCGAGATATTAAACCCGATAATATTATCCGTCGCCAAGAGGGCAAGCTAGTTTTAATCGACTTTGGCGGAGTCAAACAAGTGGGGACTCAATGGCTAAAAGCAAAACAGAGCAGTGTGTCCATTGGGATTGGCACCCCTGGTTATATGCCTAGTGAACAGGCGCAAAATAAACCGCGATTGTCTAGCGATGTCTATGCCGTGGGAATCATCGCTATTCAAGCCTTAACCGGTCTCAAACCGATGCAATTTCCCGAAGATGCCGAAACCGGAGAAATCGCTTGGCGCAATCATGCCGATGTTAGAGACGATCTAGCAGTTATTATCGATAAAATGACCCGTTATGACTGGCGTCAACGCTTTCCCTCGGCAGTAGAAGTTTTAGATGCCATAAAAGATTTAAGGCAATTGCGTCAACAACAAGCTTTAGTGCGGGAAATTTCAGCAGAGGATTGGTTTTATCGCGGTAATGCCCACCTCGATTTGGGGGAGAATCGCGAAGCAGTTCAATTGTATCAGCAGTCCCTGCGGAAAAAGCCCAATTTTGTCAATGCTTGGTATAATCGCGGTCTGGCCTTGCAACGATTGGGGCGTTTTCCCGAAGCTTTAGGGTCTTTTAATCAGGTAATTCAATTAGAGACTAATAATGCTCGGGCTTGGTTTTATCGCGGCATCGCTTTAGCTAATTTACGACAAATCAGTGATGCGATCGCATCTTGGGATAAGGCGATTCAACTGCAGCCAGATTATCTGGAAGCATGGCATTACAAGGGCATGATTTTCTGTCGGATGCAACATTATGCGGAAGGTCTAGCGGCTTATAATCAGGCCCTGGCCATTAAATCCGATGCTAATGTTTGGTTTAGCAAAGGCGAAGCTTTACGGGAATTAGAACGACTCAGTGAAGCGGTCGCAGCTTATAATAAGGCTTTACAGTTACAACCCCAAAAGGCTGAGGCATGGTATCAACGGGGTTGTTGTCTCTACAAGTTAAAATGTTTCTCGGAAGCAGTGGTTTCCTTTAACCAAACCCTACAACTAGAGCCTAGCCATCAATTAGCTCTCCAACAACGGAATTTAGCCCTGAATCACCTGAAATTGTAGGCAGCAAGCCAGCATTTTGGTTCTCTTGGATTTGGTGGGTAAAATTTATTCTAAGATACATTCCTCCTAGCGAGGGGGTGGAAGGAACCACTCCAGACACAGAGGACACAAAGATTGATCGCTTCTATAGTAAGTTAAACTGATCACACAAAGAATAAGAGAGCCGATTTTGACTCTTATTCAGATAAAATGGGCATACTAATATTATTGACAAGATGGGCGAAATTTGGATGTCTTCTCTTGAAACAATAGCAATCAACCAAAGATTTGAATATTTATTATCGGTCCTGTCAGCAGAGCGATTTCTCAAAAAACGGCTCTTCTCGACTTTGTGTGATAATTTTTGCTTATGTAAGGTTAAATGCTTACTGGGCAAGACTTTTAGGACTATTTTGAAAGAAGAAACTATCAGTATAGACCTCGTTTACACACAGAAACCAGAAGAGCCAAAAAACAGGGAATTGGCAATGAAGTTCCTTTTTTTATCTGTCCTTACCCACCTCAAGACAGTGTTGAAATGGAACGTCTGCAAAAGCAACTGGTTAGTCAGTTGCATCAAAAAGGGATTCGCATATTAGAGATCAATCTTTATGATCTCTGTCTTGAATTATTGAGGGAACGGCAGATATTTGAGCAAATTCTCGATATAGAATCCTCCATATCTAAAGGGGAACTGAAAGAGCTTTTACAAAATGTGTTAGATTCGGAGAGTCATTTAATTCCAGCCCTAGGCGAAAAAATTGCCGAAAATCCGTTTGATGTCTTGTTTTTATGGGGTGTTGGTCAAATTTTTCCCTATATTCGTTCCCATAATGTTCTTAATAACCTCCAAACCACGAACAACAACCAACCGACGGTAATGTTTTTTCCGGGGGCCTACACCTATTCCCTAGAGTCGGGAGCCTCTCTCAATTTATTTGGACTCTTACGAGATGACAAATATTATCGAGCTTTTAACATTTACGAGTACCAAGTTTAAGGGAGAACTAATTATGCAGTTAAGTAGAATTTTTGAGAAACAAGTTAGTCGTCCTATGGAAGGGGTAATCAAAGCGGATGCCAATGATGAGGCGAGTCTGCACGCTGAGTGCCTGACACAAGTGTCGGAAACCCTTGAAATAGCGTGGAAAGAGAAAAAGGTAGCAGGATATGGAATGCTGAGATTAACAGAACATCAGCGAACCTCCCATGTCAACCACTACCAGTCTCTATGCTCAACTACTT
>NZ_JADBVE010000110.1:0-3308 GCF_020245285.1 Microcystis sp. M31BS1 | reverse complement strand
TGACCCTTTTCCCTGTTGGCTCTTCTCGCAAAGCTCGTCAGGATTATTATGGCAAAATTACCTTTTCTTTTATTCAGGAGTTTGAGGCTTTCACATAACAGTACTTGTCTTTGTATTGAAAAATGTGTCCGTCAGTCAGCCCAAAGCCTCCATTTCAGCTAACTCAAAATCATCAATCGGGACATAAAAAACTTAAAGTTTTGCCAAATCCTTCCAATTATTTCTCCACTCCAATCCTTATTTTTTAAACGTTTGGCAACTCTGGTAATTTGGTTAATAAGTTCTTCAGAAATTATTACCCCCACAGGATTATCGTTTGGGGCTTCCCAACCTAACCATTGTAGAATTAAACCTTCAGGACTTTCTAGGTCAATTGCACCTATTAAATAAACATTAGTGTCTAAAAAAATTAATTCAGGAATTTTCTTCATTGTATTGAATCTTGTTTTTGTTGACGTTCTTGAGATATTTCCCGTTTAATATCTTGGACCAGATCAACAATTTTCTCTCTTGAATCATAACCTGCTTCGGTCAAAGATTGTTTTAACCAGGGCAATCGCACTTATTTTGTATAAATTGTACTTGACAAACCAGACAGTTTAAGCTGTGGGGGCTAGGGGCTAGACATGGCCGCTTGAATCGAGGACACTATCTAGATATCTCATCAGTCCCGTTTACTGCGACTTAACGCTCATGGCAACCGGTTTTGGCACACCACCTGTATCCATCCCTTCCCCCACGCTCAAAAAGCTTAAACAGAGCCTGAGCAAGCAGTTTCAGGCTTTGTCAGACCCCCGAGTGAAACGGAAACCCGAACATTTACTGCTCGATATTGTCGCCATTGCCATCCTGGCGGTGCTGTCTGGGGCTAACGATATGGTGGCTATTGAAACCTATGGCAAAGCCAAACAATCTTGGTTAGAGACGTTTTTGGAGTTGCCCAACGGCATACCGTCTCACGATACCTTTTCGAGAGTCTTAGCCTTGCTCAACCCGCAGCAGTTGCATGAGTGCTTTTTGAGTTGGGTGCAGCTGCTCACCGAATCCTTAGGGATTCAGCTTATCCACATTGACGGCAAAACGGCTCGGGGTTCCTACTACCGGGAGCAATCCCTGAAGGCCTTACACACCGTGAGTGCTTGGGCGAGTGAGCATCATCTGGTGTTAGCTCAACAACGAGTCGAGGACAAGTCGAATGAGATTACCGCCATTCCCGAGTTGCTGAACCTGCTGGAGCTTAAAGGGGCGATTATTACCCTTGATGCCATGGGCCCCCAACGGGAGATTGCCGCCCAAATCGTTGACCAAGGGGGTGACTATATCCTGGCACTCAAAGGGAATCAAGGTAGTCTGCACCGTCAGGTGAAGGCTTTCTTTGAGGCGGCGGAGTCAAACCAGTGGACAGGGATTGACGTTAGCTATAGCGAGTGTACAGAAGCCGGTCACCATCGCTTTGAACGACGGCAAGTGTGGGCGATTCCCATCAGCCAAGTCCCCGATTTGTCCAATCAAAACAACAAATGGCGAGGATTAGCTACGGTCGTGATGGTCAAACGAGAACGACATCTCTGGAATAAAACGACCACCGAATTGTGTTTCTATATCACCAGTTTAGTGGCTGATGCTACTCTGTTGGCCTTGGCCATCCGCTCCCATTGGGGGATTGAAAATAGTCTGCATTGGATATTAGATGTCACCTTTCGGGAAGACCACAGTCGGATTCGCCACGGTCATGGGCCTGAAAATATTGGGCTGCTGCGCCGCTTGTCACTCAATTTACTCAAACGCGAACCGTCCAAGCAAAGTCTTACCCAGAAACGCTATCGAGCCGCTATGGACAATGACTTTGTTGTCAAGGTGTTGCTCGGCCATGAGGCTGCTTAAGGACGACTAGCTCCCCACTGTAAGACTTGAACCTAAGCTTAGAGGAAACCACAACGACATAAACTTCAACCCATCCCTACTGTCAGATTGTTCCAAGGTTGTTGGAATGACCATTTGAGCAGCCAAAAATCAGGAGTTGTTTGGTAAAATTACCTGAGATTTTGGTCACTATGTCAACCTAATTTAAGTGCGATTGCCCTGGGGTCGAAGTCGATACAGATATTGTCTATATACCCGCAGGTGAGTCTTTTCAATGCAAAATGGGGAATGGATTTAAAACAGTTGGAATGTCCTATAAATCTGACTACGCCATTCTTGCAGCTTGGGCCAAAAGTATGGGTAGTCTTGTCCAATTTGAAGATATTAATTGTTTTGATGGCATTAACGAAGAAGGATTAGCTTTAGGTGTGTTCTTTTTTCCTTCCTATGCTCAATATCAAATTTTACCTGAAGAATCTACAGAATCTACAGCTTCCGAAGAAGATATTAGTAAAGGAATGGGACCTCAAGATTTCCCGAGGTGGATTCTATCTAAATTTACCGATGTTGATCAAGTCAAAAAGGCAATTGCCAATAAAGAGGTTGTGGTCTTTCGCTCAATCCCTAACGATGAGGCAGGAAAACCCCTTCCCTTTGATCCTTTGACAGTTCACTATATCGTTTATGACAGGACAGGAAAAAGTATTGTGATTGAACCAGTTGAGGGTAAATTAATCGTTCATGACAATCCCCTTGGGATAATAACCAATTCTCCTACTTTTGATTGGCACATGACCAATCTTCGTAACTATATAGCCCTTGATCCTCGCAATGTACCCTCCATCGAGATCGCTGGTGAAACCTTCTCACAATTCGGTCAAGGGACTGGAATGTTAGGAATGCCGGGTGATTTTACGCCTCCGGCTCGGTTTGTTCGTGCTACTGTTTTCAGTCAAACAGCAATCCCCTCAACTACTATTGAAGAAGGAATTGAACAGGTATTTCATATCTTAAATAACTTTGATATTCCTGTGGGAGTTGCACGAGCAGGACATGAAACGGATTATACTATGTTTACTTCAGCCCGTGATCCGCACAATTTACGTTATTACTGGAAAACCTATGAGGATCAAACAATTCGGATGGTTGACTTGAAAAAACTGATGGCAACTTGTGAAAAAAACGTTAAAACTTTAAGTACCGAAAGTGAACAACCTATTGTAGATATGACCAATGACTTAAAGGGTTAAGATTCTCTTAACTAGAAGCTATTAGAAAGTTAGCCATAAATACACTGCGATCGCCGATCGCATCGCCTGTAGCGATTGTCTTAAAAGTCAAGGGGAATAAAGAAAATCTTTTGTACCCCAAATAGGCAAGACAAAGTAACGGCACCAGTCATCCGTTTTGTCAGCGATGAAATTGTTCGGAAAACTGGACTAAGC
>NZ_JADBVE010000011.1:0-10097 GCF_020245285.1 Microcystis sp. M31BS1 | reverse complement strand
TTGTGACTAACTATTTTGATTAGAAAAAGATAAACTTGAGAATCTTCAGTCAAATTTATTGACTCAAAATTAGCTGTACTTAATTTAAATGAATCAACCCTACCTTGATAAGGGGGGTGCCGATAGGCGGGGGGATCCCCCTTAATAAGGAGGCATCTGATAATTTTTAACGCCTACCTACTTAATCTAACTGGTCACTGATAACTGAAAAGGTTCTTAATTCCCTACCATTGTGATAATTGCTGTCATTTAACCCACGACAAAGTTAACTAATTTGCCCGGGACAACAATCACTTTTTTGATTTCCTTACCCTCTAAATAACGTTGGGCGATTTCCGATTCCAGAGCGAGGGTTTCTAAGGTGCTTTTATCGGCACTAGCGGGAACTTGTATCGTGCCTCTGGTTTTTCCCAAAATTTGGATGACAAGGGTAATCTCGTCCACAATCAGGGCAGTGGGATCAACTTTTGGCCAGGGTTGCAGGTGAATTGATTGGCTATGGCCTAAAGCTTGCCATAATTCTTCGCTAAGATGGGGAGCAAAAAGGGAAAGTAAGATTAATAAGGTTTCGATTCCTTCCCGATAAATGGGGGATGCAAAACACTTATTATCCCCTAAAGCGTTACTGAGTTTCATCAATTCGGAAATGGCGGTATTAAATTGATAATCTCCTTCTAAATCCTCGGAGATTTCTTTAATAGCGGTGTGAATTGCCCGTCTTAAATCCTTGTCAGTTTTCGAGAAAGTTTCTATTTTTTTGACTTGCTTGGGTTTATTTTCAATATATTCGCTGACTAAACGCCACACCCGATTAAGAAAGCGAAATTGTCCTTCTACCCCCGCATCATCCCACTGTAAATCTTTTTCTGGGGGTGCGGTAAAAAGTATAAACATTCGGGCAGTATCGGCCCCGTATTTTTCGAGAACTTTCAGAGGATCAACGCCGTTATATTTCGACTTAGACATTTTTTCAAAGAAGAAAGATAGAACTTCTCCCGTGTCTTTATCGCAATATTTATCCTCTTTATAGATAACATTTTCTGCGGGGACATATTTGCCAGTTTCGGGATTTTTGTAGGTTAATCCCTGTACCATTCCCTGGGTTAACAGACGGTTAAAAGGTTCATCGACATTAACTAAACCTCGGTCTCTTAAAACTTTGGTAAAGAAACGAGAATAGAGTAAATGTAGGATAGCGTGTTCGATTCCTCCGACGTATTGATCCACGGGCATCCAATCATTAACCTTCTCGAATTGAAAGGGTATATCTTCATTTTTAGCATCGGTATAACGGAGGAAATACCAACTAGAATCGATAAAGGTATCCATGGTGTCCGTTTCCCGTTTTGCGGGAGTGCCACAGCGAGGACAATCCACATTTACCCAGTCTTCTAATTTGGCTAAAGGAGAAGCACCTCGACCGCTAAATTCGACATTTTCCGGTAAAGTAACGGGTAAATTATCGATAGGTACTGGCACGGTTCCACAGTTAGGACAGTGGATAACTGGAATCGGACAACCCCAATATCTTTGACGGGAAATTAACCAATCCCGGAGGCGATATTGTATTCTAGCTTTGCCGTAACCTTGGGCAGTGGCATAATCAATAATAGCGGTTTTTCCTTCTTGGGAATTCAGTCCATTAAATTGAGCGGAATTAATCATAATTCCAGCTTCTGTATAGGCCTCTTTTAACTCAATTTCGCCACTTTCTGGAGTAATAACTATCTTAATTGGCAGGTTATTTTCCTGAGCAAATTTAAAATCGCGACTGTCGTGAGCCGGGACTCCCATCACTGCCCCCGTCCCGTATTCGTAGAGGACATAATCAGCAATTAAAATCGGAATTTCTTCACCAGTAAAAGGATTAATTGCCATTCCTCCGGTTTTAATACCGCGTTTGGGTTTATCTTCGGCGGTTCTTTCTAATTCGCTTTCGCTGGCTATCTCTTGAATAAAAGTTTCTACGGCCGATTTTTGTTCGGGAGTGGTAACTTGTAAAGTTAAGGGATGTTCGGGAGCAAGTACCACATAAGTGACTCCATAAACCGTATCGGGACGAGTGGTAAAAACGGCAATTTTTTCTGTGGAGTTAACAAGAGGAAATTCTAAATAAGCACCTACCGATTTACCAATCCAGTTGGCCTGCATGGTTTTAACCCGTTCTGGCCAACCGGTAAGTTTATCTAAATCAGTGAGTAATTGTTCGGCATAATCGGTGATTTTTAGGAACCATTGCCGGAGTAACTTTCTTTCTACTTTAGCACCCGATCGCCAAGATTTTCCTTCACTATCTACCTGTTCATTTGCTAAGACAGTTTGATCGATAGGATCCCAATTCACTGCCGCTTCTTTTTGGTAGGCTAATCCTGATTCAAAAAACTGTAAAAATAGCCATTGGGTCCAACGATAATATTCTGGGGAACAGGTGGCAACTTCTCTTTCCCAATCGATAGATAATCCTAACTGTTGTAATTGCCGTTTCATCTGGGCAATATTTTGATCAGTCCATTTTGCCGGAGGAACTCCCCTTTCAATGGCGGCATTTTCTGCGGGTAATCCGAAAGCATCCCACCCCATGGGATGCAGCACGCGATAACCCTGCATTCTTTTCAGACGGGCAATCACATCGGTAATAGTATAGTTGCGAACGTGACCCATGTGCAGGTTGCCCGATGGATAGGGGAACATGGAGAGGGCGTAAAATTTCGGTTTATCGGCGTTTTCTGGGGTTTTGTCCAATCCCATTTGCTGCCAAATCTTCTGCCATTTCTGTTCGATTTCTGCGGGGTTGTACGGCACTGGGGTCTTTTCTCCTGAGTTGTATCTATCCCTCCCATTTTACAGCAGCCGGCTGAGGGCGATTGCCAGTCTTGGAGTTATCCACCCTAGCAAAAACCCTCTGGGTTTTAGTGGTTAATTTTCGCGGGGAATATTCAACCTCTTGCATAATTAACTTTTGAGGGTTCAAAAACGTCAAAAATAAGGATTAAATCGCATAAAATCTGTAAATAGACCATTTAACTGATTATTATTTCATTCTTAATTCTCCTGACTACTGACTACTGGCTACTGACTAGAAAATAGAAGCTGAAATAACGCCAATTCGTCGATCATACTAAATCCGTTGAGTATAAGCTACATATCAGGAGAGGTACTCCTGCAAGTGGAGTGACTCTTAAATTATTACAGATGTGTCAGCAGCTGCGTGTAAGCATCCCACCGAAAAACTAATGCGCGGGGGGTTTGGGGGCGGCGCCACGCCCCCAACGGGGGGGTTGGGGGGTAGAACCCCCCAAAAGCTTGGATTGAGCGATAAAGTCGGAAGTAATACTAAATCCCTTGAGTCTAGGCTACATATCAGGAGAGGCACTCATGCAAAAGGGGGAATAAATAATCCGTTTTTAATAACCAGATTTAGGATCAGAATATTTTCATGTTTGGCGGTGTAACTTGTTGCATCAGGACTGACTCCTAACCCTAACAACAATTTTTGATTTTTACAAGAGGTTAACAGCCGTTCGACTTCACCCAATAGTTACTTGACTGGTATCGACGCTGGTTGCCCCATGGACTTTACTGGCAATGGCCACCATTTTATCTAAAGTCGCCTGATTGGAAACCTTGCCTTTTAGTACAACCTTACCACCAGTTTGAGCGACCCACAATTTGTCTTCATCAGCTAAATCCGGTGTCTCGTCAAAAGCTAAAACTACTCGTTTAGCTAGGCCGCTTTCGTCGTATTTTCCGTCTAATCCGACTCTTTCGGGGGGAATACCGGCAGCAGCGGCTTTACCTGCGATCGCACGAGCGGCATCGGCCGGTTTATCTAAGCCGAAAATTCTTTTTAACCAATCCATTGCTAACACTCCTGATTGAGTTCTAAAACCCCAATTTCTTTAAGAGGGATTTGGTGGAAACGATGTGTCGATCTAATCCTAAACGATCAGGACTCACTCCCACCGCTAAAGCGACTAATTGGGAAAAATGCAACACGGGTAAACCTAAACTTCGACCGATCGCTTTTGCCACTTCCGGTTGTCGGGAATCAAGATTAAGATGGCATAAAGGACAAGGGGTGACTAAACAATCTGCCCCGGCTGCCATGGCCTCTAAAATGTGTTTTCCTGCCATTTGGAACGATTGGGTGGTGGCATAACTGGACAGGGGCCAACCACAGCATTGAGTGCGTCCTTGATAATAAATCGGATTTGCTCCCACCGCTCGAAAGACATTTTCTAGGGATTCCGGCTGAAAGGGATTATCGTAGGGGAGAGTATCCTGGGCGCGCAGGAGATAACAACCATAAAAACCGGCGCAATTTAAGCCTGATAAGGGACGAACCACCTTGGCCGCCAAATTATCTAAGCCATAATCGCCCACAATTGCCCAGAGTAGGTGCTTAACCGTTGTCGTTCCTTGGTAGGGGGAACAATTTTCTTTCTGTAAATAATTATTAACTTCCTCAACATAATTGGGATTATTATGCTTTGCTTCCTTCAAGCGCTCATCCACATGACCGATCACTCCCTGACAGGTGCTACAGTGAGTCAACAGGGGTAAATTGAGGGCTTCCGCTAGGGCAATATTGCGCGCATTGACAGTATCTTCCAAGAGTTGCGAATCTTCCTTATAGGTTCCCGAACCACAACAGGCCGCTTTTTTGAGTTCGACTAAATTAATCCCCAAAGCTTCCGTCAGGGCTGCCGTGGATAAATATAGTTCCCGACAGGCCCCTTGAGCGACACAACCGGGAAAATAAGCATACTGGAGATTGTTGACTGTCATGGATTCTAGGAAATTACTACTCATTACCTATCTACCATCTTGCCCCCCTTCCCCCCTGTCATCACTAAAGTCATGGAATTTCTTAACAGACAGTCTTTTGTGAGCTGCTCCGAACAAGTGTACGGTAGTTTGTCCCAGAAATAATATCCAAAAAGGAGGAGAGCCATCTCAACAGTATAATGGCTCTCCTTGAGAAAAATTGTTGTCCTGAGGAGTCGGTTGTACAAATGGGAATCTGCCCGGTCAAGAGGTGATTTACGGGGAGAATTGAGATTGTAGCCGAGAAATTGCGGCGAGAAACCCTATTTTGTCTGCTTACGCCGCTTGGGTGAGGGTGATAACAGCATCAAAGTCAGCACGGCTAGGGAAAATCGAGAGAACCCGGTCTAGTTGGGTTAATTCAAAGATAATCTTGACTGAAGGTGGAATAGAACAGATATTGAAGGATTTTCCTTGACTTTGAGCCAGACGAAAGGCGGTAACTAAAGCCATTAATCCAGCGCTGTCGAGGAATTCCACCCTACTCATATCCACGAGAAAAGTGATAGAGCGACTCTGGTTAACCAGATTGGTGAGCTGCTCTTGAAATTCTAGGACGTTGGCGGCGGTAATATAGCCGTTTGGCTCAAATAGAGCAATTTCTGGGACTTTTACAGGACTTTTCATGGCTGGACTTGGAAATTCATAAAATGTACCTTTTAACTGGAAATCAGATACCGCTATTATGTCCTAACTTTCTGATTTTGCAACCTTGGTCTTGACAAATTTTCTCTCTCCCGATCAAGATTAATCTTTTTTTAATCTTTCCCCCTGTAGGGAGGAACCGGTTTTAGGTTAACCTGATGATCCGAGGAGTAAAGAGAAACAGTGATCAGGACTGACTAGGGTAAACATCAAGGGAAAGTCGTTAGGTTTAAGCTCTCATCCCGAATGACTGATGATGACCCAGTATTCTACCGGTATTTTTGCTAAAATAAAGTAAAGCAGGATACGAAAACTAGATTTATTGAGCTAGAGTAATAAAATTGTGGATACCCAGCCGACTATCCGCCAATTAGTGGAAAAAGCCCTATATTATCGCCAAATCACGCCAGAAATCGAGAACGGAATTAATGAACTCCTCGGTCGTCTTGGCTACGTTTCTGATGTGGATTACGAGGCCCTAGAGTTACTCATGGATGAAATGGACGAGGGCCGGATTAATCTCGTTCCGCGTCGGTAACTTCAGTTATCAGTTATCAGTTATCAGTTATCAGTTATCAGTTATCAGTGGTGAGTTATCAGTGGTGAGTTTTCAGTTCACTCCGGACTTAGTAACGAAGAACCTGACTGATTACTGATTACTGAACAATCCCCCAAAACCCAATTTCCCCAAATTTCCCCAAATTAATATAATTGACTTCAGGCTTCCTCTTAACCTGATTTTTTCCATGATTCCTTTAACTCTTAATCTCTTGCAAGGTTCCGTTACTTTTCGTTTCAGTCCCAGTGCTGCTCTGGATTTGCAAAGGGAAATTAATATTCTACTTGATCGCCTAAAAGCGATCGCCAGTAATGCCGCTAGTGGTGGTAAACCCCAACCCCAAAAACCGCTGGAATATCAGCACACTGGTGATGTGTTTCTGGAAGTGTTTTGTAATCCCAATATTTATCCGAATCCTTTTTCGGCTAAAGTTTTGCTAACGGTTCGCGACGATCGCCTGCGCTTAACCACAGAAGCAGAATTAACCCGTGTGATCGAAGATTTAGAGCGTTATCTCGACCAAAATAGTTAGAATCGGGGGATTTTTGGGGTTTCGACCTTTCCTTGTCGTCCCACCTTTCCCCATCTGACTATTCTTCTCTAGTTTGCCATGTTACCGACCGATTTATTGATTTCCCGTCAAAATGGCGAGACAATTATTCCCAAACGCTTACCGATCGCTCCTGATTATCTGGCGATCGCTAAAGAACAAATCACCTGTTTTCAGGAAAGTATCGGTGAAAGTAAGGGAGAATTAAGCCAAAAACTCCTAATCTTGGAGGGAGACAGTCCCGATTATAAAATTAAACGGGGATTTGCTCACCTGTTAACCAATCATTTTGCCACCTTTGAGATTATTAGTCCCTTAGAACCACAGGAATTAAGAAAAAGAGTTTTTGAACAAGCGGCCAACTTTGTTCCTATTCCCCAAAATCGATCGCTAATTCTGGAGAAAATTGCCCAGCAACTCAGCCAAGAATTAAATCAAGAAATTTTTCCAGTAGCTCTAGAAAAAGGACTTTATGCTGATTTAGCGGAGAATAAAATTCTCACTCAATTTGATGCTCCCACCCCCGAAAACTTAATTCATCGTTTTAACCTCTCGCAAATTCAAGGGATTTTTTATCGGGCCAGTTATTTAATTATCAACGTCCACCGCAACGATCCAGGGGAATATAAATATCTCTTTCGCTATCTAAAACTATTTCGTTTAATGACTTATATCGAAGGGGATGCCGACACGGGATTTACTATTACTATCGATGGTCCCACCAGTTTATTTAAAGCTAACAGTCGTTATGGCATTGAAATCGCTAAATTAATTCCTGCCTTACTCCATGTTACTCACTGGAATCTGAAGGCACAATTACAGTACAAAGATTCCTACACAGGAACTATTAAAAAACAACAGTTCAATTTAGAGGATAACTGTGGTCTGGTGTCCCACTATTCCCCAGGTAAACCCTACGATAGTATGTTAGAGGAATCTTTCGCTAAACGTTGGTTACAGTTAAAAACTGAATGGCAACTAGAAAGGGAAGTGGATTTAGTGCCTTTACCCGGAGGAGTGATGATTCCCGATTTCCGTTTAGTGCATCCCGATGGTCGCGTTTTTCTCCTCGAAATTGTTGGTTATTGGCGACCAGAATACCTACAAAAGAAATTTTTACAGGTTAAATCGGCCCAAGCAAATAATCTAATTTTAGCCGTATCGGAACGGTTAAATCTAGAAAAAGCTGGAGTTAAATTTCAAAATCTACCCGCTCAGGTTATCTGGTTTAAAGATAAATTATCACCCCAAGCAGTGTTAGAAGTTTTAAATTAAAAGGTTAAGAAGCTAAAAGCGGAAGTATGATTTAATACTCCCGCTTTGGTTTAATCAGACCAGGTTAACTCTTTCGCCCAAGACCGGACAATGAGTGCTACCCTATTGAGCAATGGCAGGACTGATGGACACTTTCACCACTTTATTTTTTTCTTCTTCCGCTTTCGGGAGAGTGAGATTGAGAATGCCATCTTTGTATTCAGCAGTCACGTTATTGTTATCAACCCGAACCGGTAGAGGAATAACCCGATGGAATTTACCATAACGGAATTCAGTGCGGGTAAACCCTTCTTCTTCGGTTTTAATTTCCGATTTCCTTTCACCATTAATGGTCAGACTATCGGCTGTTACTTCCACATTGAGGTCTTTGGCTTCCATACCAGGTATTTCCAGTTTAAGCTGAACTGCCTCTGCCGTTTCGGTCATTTCCGCCGCCGGGATGAAGGATAACCCCATTTTTTCGCCATTGCCTACATCAGTCGGCACAAGACGGTCAAACAAGCGATTCATTTCTTTTTGTAGGCTTTCTACTTCTCTGAAAGGTTCCCAACGTATAAGTGCCATATAATTCACCTCCGAAGTTCTCTTAACGCTAGAGATGTTGGTTTATCTCTACACTTTTAGGATAGATAAAAGATTCTCTGACTGGGGTAGGGTTTTCGGTATTGAGTTTTTCCAGATTCCCGTACTATCTCCTATACTAGGGTCTGCTGATGAATAATTAAACTTTCTAAACTGGTTTGTAAATCTTGGGTTAATTGTGCTACGGCCGAGCGTCGATCGCTTTTATAATCAGCATAGCGCTCGGATACAGAAATAGGTTTACCAATAGTTATTATCGCTTTTTGTTGACCAATTTGGGGACGAAAAAAGGGATTACCTCCCTTAATTCTTGTTACTAAATCCCAGAGTAATAAAATTGTCTCAGCAAATCTTTCTACGGTGGGTTTTTCTTTGACATAATAACCAGTTACTGACACAAAACTTTCCACAATTCTCATGTGCCACATTTTTAAATTAGCTTCATCAGCAAGGCGATCAGCTAATCCTAATTCAAGGGGAGAAATAGAATGAGTGGGTTTTAATTCTTCCCGATAAATGCGTTCCCATCCTGCTTGTTCTAAACGACGACAGCGATCGATTACATTACCATTAGGAGAAACATTAAAATACTTTTCTGCGGTTTGTAGGGCCACATCTAATAAATTGGCTAAACGTTTGGCTAGGGTTTCATTTGGATCATCACCATTGGCAGGTACTACAGGTAAAGATTGATAGTAGAAATCTCGATAAAAATCCTCCATTAAGGATAATAATCTTTCTCCTAACCGAAAAAGACGCTCGTATAAAACCTTTTCTTCTAGGGATGAATTCGGGATTGATTCTAAACCGCTATCGGTTTCTAAATTAGTCAAAATTCGCTCGATTTCTTGCCACACTGGAGTCAGATAAAAATACTGAATACCAATAGGTAAAATAATTACTTCTTGCTGTTGTTTAGCTTTTATGACATCATCCACCCCCCAAAAAGCCAATTGAGAAATACCCGGTTCAATCGCACTGACAAGCTCATTATGTCCGTTAGTTGCCCCTTCCGGAGCAGCGGCTAAAGGATAATCTCCTTCTAATAATAAACGACGAGCCGAACGCAATCCGATTAAATCGGCTTTTCCCCGTTGAATTGGTGTGCCACCTAACTTAGAATATAACCATCCTACCCTTTCTCCCGCCCATAAAGGAATCCCTCGATCATACATAAAATGAGCGTGAATTGGCTTGTTTAATTTTATTCCTAACTCTTGGGCTTTTTTGGGTACTAATTTCCACAAAAGATAGGCCATACAGTAGGGATCGTTAATACTGGGATGACGAAAAGCGAGCAGTAAACGGACTTTTTTCTCTTGACTTTTTTGATAAAATGTGATTAAAGTTTCTAGATTGGCGGCCGAAATTTCTCTTAAGTTGGTTTGAGTTTGTAACCAAAGAGGTAAAAAGATTTGACATCCCTTTAAAAGCAAGGGATTAAGGTCAGGGGGGATAAATTCGAGGGGAGGTTGCGCGCCCAAAGATAGATTAGACATATAAGTATAAGTGGTCGTGCCAAATAAATTTCCTAGTTGAGACAGTTATCAGTTATCAGTTATCAGTTATCAGTTATCAGTTATCAGTTATCAGTTATCAGTTATCAGTTATCAGTTATCAGTTATCAGTTATCAGTTATCAGTTATCAGTTATCAGTTA
>NZ_JADBVE010000109.1:0-2710 GCF_020245285.1 Microcystis sp. M31BS1 | reverse complement strand
TTTCGGTATCTCCACTAACATAACCGATTCCTTTGGAAGAAGAAACTAAATCTCCTTTACGGAACCCATGTCTTGAGGAAGAGCCACCATATTTACGTCGTTTACCACCTTTAGAAAAAACCATCAGGTGAAGTTGACGACGACTAATAGGAGGACGTTTGATGACAGCGAAGGGAGCGTTCGTTACTTTAACAGAACCC
The DNA here is from genome assembly GCF_020245285.1 of Microcystis sp. M31BS1. Taxonomy (NCBI): domain Bacteria; kingdom Bacillati; phylum Cyanobacteriota; class Cyanophyceae; order Chroococcales; family Microcystaceae; genus Microcystis; species Microcystis sp. M31BS1. The sequence continues at coordinate 2,510 of NZ_JADBVE010000109.1, read as the reverse complement.
TTCCAATCATATCCATGTCCATTAGAAGTGTGGAATGGCAAATAATCTAAAAATTGAAAACAGGCAAGAGCAATTCCATCGTTAGCATGACTTTCGGGTGATTGTTCTGCTTTATTTTTAGACTTTTCTAGTCGCAAATGTTTTCTGAGATTAGAGGTTTGCCAACCAAAGCGAGTATGGACTGTTGCCAATTGAGACAGTTGCTCAATAGCCCATTTTTGTCCAACCATAACCGGCGAGAAACCTTTTCCAGACTTAGCCCCTTTTCTACCAGAAGTTAAATCAACATCGGCTTTGATGTACTCAAAATAAATATCGGTAATTGGATAGATTTTGGTTAGTTCGGAAACGACTCGAAGTTCAAGTTGACGATTAGCTCTGATTGAGGGAGCTAATTTTCCTTGTCTTCTATTTAAGAATCGTTTTTGTCGATGCGCTCTTAGATTAAAAGGAAGTTGGCGGTTAATCCGTCTTCCTCTACGTCCTCTTCGCATTAAGCAGCGATTGTCCATGCGCTCTTTTACTCGTTTAAAAGGAAGTTCTAAGTGAGCCTTCCAAAGAGTAAAAAGAGAGGATTGAACGCCAATTCCAGAGAATAATTTACCCGGGTCAATACCAATAGCAATCGGTTGGGTTTTGTTATCGGAAGGTTCATCGGTTAGCTGGACATAGAAAATATCTAAGTCGTTGAATTTACCGATAGCTTTTCCTTCCTTAATCCACCGCCTGGCCCGACTGGGTTTAGTGGGCATCAACGGTTTTCCGTCTTTTGAAATAACAGGAACTCTTGCCATGGAGATAATCCTTAAGAGTAAAGTTAAAGTCCCTTACCGCAACACAATCAAGATGTCTTGTCTAACAACGCTTTACCAATAAAGCTTAGAGGTAATCCGAACTAGGGAAGTATTCGGAAGTCTGTGCCAGATTGTGTCTCGATGCGGTAGTCTCTACTTGCGTCGCCTAAATTGGTCTAGGCAAGCCCCGTCCCTTTTAGGGCGGGGTTAGTGACGGTTAGATTGTGGGGGTGAGTACGGGGGTTTTGTTTTGCCAGCTTTCCGGCCATTGGATCGCGTCGGCACTGAAGGCGAGGGGATCATTGGCTAGGGGAGAATGGAAGGGTTCTTCTACCAGCGCAAATTGGCCGTTATCGAAGGGAATTCCGGCTGCGGGGCGATCGAGGTAGAATCTCTCTCGGATTCCCTTCTCCGCTTGTTTTAAGGCCCGGTGGTGACAGTAGGGATTGTTCCCCCGGCGATCGAAGAAAACATGAGCCGTCCAACTACAACCACCTCGGCAGAGTTCGGCGAACTCGCAGGTTTTACAGAATCCCCAGAGGTGATCGGTTCCCTTCGGGGTTCCCGCGCCGAGGTTGAAGCGCAGTTCTTCGGCCTCTTCGATAATCTGGCGCAGGGAGCGATCGCGGATATTGCCCCCGGTATAGGCTGCGGTGGGAAGGGAGGGACAGCCTTTGATTGCTCCGTCGGCCTCGATTCCCAGTGCCGCCAGTCCGGCACTACACCCCTGCCAGAATGTCCATGCGTCCCCTCCCCGCAATAAACGTTCGTAGGGGCCGTAATAGCCGATATTGTTGCCCGGTTGTACGTCTATCCCCTCCCGTCGCGCTCGCTCGGTGACACGGGCGAGCATCGGGTATAGTTCTAGGAGTTCGTAGGGTTGCAGGAGAATTTCCGAATTATCGGCCGCGTTACCCATCGGGACGGTTAACTGGATCCGCCATGCAAATACGCCCGCATCGCGGATTTTTTCGTAGATTCGGGGAAATTCGGGGGCGGAAAGGCGATTGATCTGGGTATTGCAACCGAAGGGGATACCGGCTTGTTTGAGGTGGCCCATGGTGCGGAAAGCCCATTGCCACGAACCGGGTTTCCCCCGCAGGCGATCGTGGGTAGTTTCTAACCCGTCCACGGAGACGGAGACAACTTTGATCCCCGCGTCTTTCATCTTTTGGGCGGTGTCGAGGGTGATGCCGTAGCCGCCGGTGGTGACACCGCAGATCATGCCCGCGTCGGTAATCGCCCGGGCGATATCGAGCCAGTCGGGACGGAGGAAGGCTTCTCCCCCGATCAGGGTAACTTCTTTGATGCCCACTTCGGCCAGTTGACGGACGAGATCGAGGGCTTCTTCAGTGGTAAGTTCGTGGCTACGGGTATGGCCGGCGCGGGAACCGCAATGCTGACAGGCGAGGTTACATTTTAGGGTAATTTCCCAGACGGCGTAGCTGATGCGACGGTATTCGGTCATTGGAATTATCTTCAAGGGGTGACAGAGGGGCTACAAGCTAGATAGAGCGGGGAGTCTAGCCAAACGACCCCCTAAAGAAATAGAGTGGTTAGGACAACCACTCAAAAATTAAAAATGTTATACTTTGCACGGCTACAACTTGCATTTTTTACTCAAGGACAATAATATAGTTTAAGAGTCATAATTAGAAGCAAAGCACTCATTAAAAACATGATTAACCTAGAATTCACGGAAGAAGAAAAGAACTC
>NZ_JADBVE010000108.1:0-41252 GCF_020245285.1 Microcystis sp. M31BS1 | reverse complement strand
TCACGATTTAAGTTTCTGCTTCCACCACCGTCGCATACCACAGTTAAAAAACCATGTACTGTCTTACACAGAGTCCACAGACTTTCGCCCCATTTCAGAAGCCCGATTCCGTGTGTCCCACGGTACGTTGACCGCCTATAAGTAGTCATGCAAAATTAATTACCTGCCCGATCGAGCTAAAACCCTTACGGGGCAATGATCGTCATGTGTAAATAATTTTGCCTAGGTACTTAGCTTCTTGTACTTGTTGCGCGCGACTTTTTACCCGGCCAAGCTTTTCTGGTCGGAACCCCCTAAGCCGAGTTTTCAAGGCTTCGGCCGTGAGCTCAGCCGAACGGTGCTGCGCCGTCCACTTGGTTTTCGAGACTGGCCTTTTAATTCTAACGTAAAGCCAACCTAGAACGGCGGGGTTTCAGACCCAAAATTTCCGATGAGTTTACCCTAAGAAAATATGCCAATTTCATTCAGAGTAGAACTAGCTTACCAATAATCGGCTATGAGTGAGCGCGGTTTTTTCTGGATTTATCACCGGGGTTAGTGTAGTTCAAACTGGTATTACTTACCCAAGTTTTGGTTATCTGGTCAATAAAATACCGAAATATGCAAGAAAACGCAACCGCCGAGAATGTTTATAAGTTTTCTAGTACCTTATCTCCTTCCGATCCAAGCTATGTGGATAGAAGGGCTGATCTGGAACTGTACCAAGCTCTGATGAACAGTCAGTATTGTTATATTTTCAATTCTCGCAAAATGGGCAAGTCGAGTTTGACGGTACGCATCCAAACTCAAATTGAAGTCCAAGGAGTAGCCTGTTCCCGTATAGACTTAAATGAATTGGGGACATCAGTAGATCAATCTAGCTGGTATCATTCCTTAATTATTGAAATTGCCGAACAATTAAAACTAAACATGACGGATTTAGAATCTTGGATTGCCAGTCAATCTGTTTCTAATGTTGGGTTACTTAGACAGTTTATTAAAGAAATTTTATTGATAAAAATTTCAAACAACATTGTTATTTTTATTGATGAAATTGATGTGGTTAGAAAACTGCCCTTTACTACTGATGACTTTTTTGCTTACATTAGGTCTTGTCATGAAAAGCGAGTTATTAATGCAGATTTTAATCGTATTTCATTTGTTTTAATTGGCACGGCTACCCCCAATCAATTAATTCAGGATAGTCAAAGAACTCCTTTCAATATTGGTAAAGCAATTGAATTAAATGGACTGTCGTTAGAAGATAACTGTCAACCCTTGATGAAAGGACTAGAAGGGTTGGGTGTTTCCCCTCAAGAAATTCTACAAGAAATTTTTAGATGGACTAATGGTCAACCTTTTCTAACTCAAAAATTGTGCTATTTAATGGCCAAGTTTAAAGTTACAATACCTCAGTCTCTCTTATCAGCTTGGATGCGAGATTTTGTTTATAAACACATTATTGATAACTGGGAAAAAAAAGATGAACCTGCTTTTTTATCAAGTATAAGAGAGCGACTGATTTATCATCCTGATCAAGGATATTTACTAAGGGTTTATGCCAACCTTTTAAAAGGTAAATTGGTGAAAGCTAGTAACACACCAGAACATGATGAATTATTACTATCTGGATTAGTTATCGTCGATAATCAGGGCTATCTTAGAGTGGCTAATGCTATTTATCAGGCAATTTTTAATCAAAAATGGTTATATAATGTATTAGCAGCTAGTCGTCCTTATCAATCGGAAATTGCTAAGTGGGAAGACTCAAATTTTACCGATACAAATTGTTTACTGACAGGTAAAAAGTTAGAGGAATCTAAAAAATGGCAAGAAGATAAAGAATTAGATAGTATCGATTATCGTTTTTTAGCAGCCTCTGAAAGCATTACTCGTCAAAAACAATCTCGTTTATTTATGTTAGCAGCGGGAATATTTACTAGCATTGTTACAGGGTTACTTGGGTTAGGATTCTACCAGTCATGGCTGTTACCTTACTTTTATAAAATTCCCTATATTAACGAGCCTAAACTATTTAGCCAAGGCGAAAAAAAGCTATTTATTGAACAGGAAAATTTTTATAAAGATCGGGGTATTTTAGCTTTTAAAAATGCTAATTATTTGGAAGCTAAACAGTTATTCAAAAAAGCCTATTTTGCTCATCCTGAAGATGCAGAAACCTTGATTTATTATAATAATGCTATCGCTTATTTAAGTAATAATTATGTGACTTTGGCGGTGGTTATTCCCAGTGGCAAAAAAAATGAAATTTCCCAAGAAATCCTTAAAGGGATTGCTCAAGCACAATATTTATTTAATAGCCAATTACCGACCAGTGCGAATAATTTATTTTTAAACATCGTTATTGCCAATGATAATAATGATGAAAAAGTTGCCAAGATAGTCGCCAAGGAAATCGTTAAAGACCCCAAAGTTATTGGAGTAATTGGACATTATTCTAGTGAAGCCACCTTAGCAGCTTTACCTATCTATGAAAGAGCCAAAATTACTTTAATTTCTTCGACAAGTTCCTCGGATGTAATTGAGAGTGAATACTTTTTTAGAACCGTTATCACCAATGAAAAAATTGGTGAAACTTTAGCTAATTATGCCAGCCAACATGATCTAGATAAGGTAATTATTTTTAATAATTCTAACCAGATTGATAGCCAGGAACTTACTCAAGAGTTTCATCAAGCTTTCCAAAAAAAAGGCGGTAAAATCACTAAAGTAATTGATTTATCATCTTCCCTAGATATTGACGCAGAAGTTTTAAAAGCATTTTCCCAAGATCAAGTTAGAGGAATTGTCTTATTTCCCAGTTTGGAATCAGCTTCTGTGGTAGTAGAATTATCCCATACTCTTGAACAGTTGAATACCAGCACCCCTCCAGAACTGAAAAATAAGCTAGTTCTTTTAGGGAGTCATTCCATGTATGAACATGAAATGTTGGTTGATAGCGGTAAATTTATTAATAATTTAGTTTTGGCTGTGCCTTGGTTTTCCCATCTAATTAAGTCCCAAAATTTTGTCAGAGATGCTCAAGCTTTATGGAAAGAAGATATTAGTTGGCGAACCGCTACCAGTTATGATGCAGCCCAATCATTTATAGCTGCTATTAGAGCCTTGCAATCCCAGAATAAAATTTCTTCAGAGTTGATACAAGAATATTTAGAAAACCTCAATCTTTCGGCCAGTTTGACCTCAGGCAATTCTCTCAGGTTTGTAGATAATGAATCCGAATCTAATCGAGAACCAATTACTGTCAGGGTTAAGAGTAAGTTAGAAGCAAAACTTGAAAACTCAATTCAGTTTCAATTGGAATCTCAACGAGACTAATCAAGCAAGTCGTCAAAATATACTTGATACAAATTGCAACGAACCTCTAGGGTATCATAACTTTTGTGGATCAGTCCCAATCGGTCCAAAAATTGGACAGATTCTCCTTTCATTTGAGCCGGAGTCAGAGCTTTTTTCTGAAGAATTTGCCTAAAAATATTCCGTAGGTTAGCATTACTTTTCAGATATCTCATCAGTAGGAAAAAATGACTTTGAAATGGCTCTCGTCCCTGCAAGGCATCATCTAGAACCTTTTCTAGAGAATTCCCTTCCTGCAATTTTACCAAGATTAACTTAATTAAATAAGGATTACCTCCCACTAAGTTCATGACCTTGTGAACATCTGATAACGTCCAATTAATGCCATTAACTTGAGCGAAAGTGAGAACTTGTTCCGCATTAAAATCCGATAAACTAGCCACATAACCTACACCAATTAAGGGAGAGGCATAAAAATCGTAGTTGCTATAAAATTCCGTTGAATGAATAATAATTAAGCGTAGTTTCCGCCAAGGTTGGGAACGTCTTTCATGCCAACTTCTGAGAATACCACAAATTTCATTACCGATTGTTTCAGTTTCCAAAACTGTATCAAATTTTTCAAAGACAAAAACCAGAGGATTAGCACTGGGTTGGAGAACATATTCCTCTAAATATCGTCGAGTTTTGTGGGCAGGAGTTCCGGGACGAGACCAAAATTTATCGAGAAGAGATTCGTTAATCTTTAATTCTTGGGTAATGGTACGACAAATCGACAGCAGCAAGTCTTCACAACTAAGGGCAATAGTAGCTTTTTCCTCCTCACAATCAATGATAACTGGTTGATAATTATCTTGTTTGAGATGATGGACTAACCAATTAACTAAACGGGTTTTGCCACTATTATGAGGTGCGCGAATTCTTAGCAACGATTGTTCTTGCTGAAGAACTTTGAGACAATTTTCCTCCAGAGGTGGACGTTTCACATAATCCTTAATATATGTCTGATAATCCTGTTGTTTTTCCTCATCTAAAGAGGAGAGAATAGCAGCAATTGCGGGAGATTGATGTTTACTTTTGTTTGCCCACTCTTGATCAAAGCTCCTTAGGTTAGTTAAAATATCATGACCCCGTTGCCAAAAAGTAATTTGAAAAGTACGAATTTTTCCTTGATTATTGAGACGATGATCTTCCAAAATACCTAAAAACTTTTCGTTAAGATATTCCGTCAAAGCATCCCGAATTTGCCATGAATCCAGCTTTTGACCACATTTTTCTGTCAGCATTTCTAAAGCCTTAAGTTCGGCTTGAATTTTCAATTTTTTCTCATTAATCCAGCTAAATTTAATAGCCAGATTTTCACAATTATCCACCTCGTAGTTAGCAAACTTTAACAGAGCATTAAGTAGATATTTGGTTCTTTGCCTGGGAATATCCCCATAAGTAACTTTTCTAGACATTTGTTTATTCTCAATTAGTGTGAATATTTTCTCAATAAGTCCAATTTAACGAGGTACTCTAGACAACCTTGACCACATCTCTCAAAAAAATTTTCCGCAAAACCCCGAAGTTCCCCAAGGTTTTTCTCCACCCCCAAGTTACTCACACTCCAGTCTGGGATAGCAATTGAGGGCAAGAAAAATTAGCCTTTGACTGTGGGTGTACCCACAATGCCATAATCAACCACAACAAAGTTCAGATTTTCTTAAATAGTCTTTTTCCCCTTGCTATGGCAGCACTTTGACCGATATCTGTCTGGCTATTTTGTGCCGAATTAGACAACTCTACTGGATGACCGACTATGACTAAAATTGCTGATATTGCCTACGTTACCTATCAACATCCGGATTTAGACCTGTGCGAACGTTTTTTGAGGGATTTTGGCCTGATTACCGCAGTTAAAACCGATACAGCCTTGTATATGCGAGCTAGAGGCAAAAAACAGTTTGTCTATGTCGTAGAATGGGGAAAAGAAGCTAAATTTGTCAGTTTTGCCCTAGAAGCGACATCAGAATCCGTCTTACATGAACTAGCCACTTTAGCCTCCGCTTCGACCGTGGAAACCCTGTTCACCCCCGGCGGTGGTCAGCGCATCAAAATTATTGACCCCAACGGTTTTAACCTAGAATTGGTCTATGGTATCGAGGAAGTGGAACCTTTGCCGATTCCTGAACCCCTAGAATGGAATCACGCTAGTCGCAAAACCCGTTTAGGTCGCACCCAAAGGCCGAAAAAAGAACCCGCACCTATTTTACGTCTAGGTCATCTAGCTATTGATGTCAAAGACTTTGAGGAAAGCTATCACTGGTATCAGCAGACTTTTGGCTTAAAAGCAACAGATTTAATTTATTACGGCCATCCCAGTTTACGAGTCGGGGGTTTTCTTCGTTGTCAACGGGGAGAGGAATGGGTTGATCATCACACCATCGCCATGTTGCAAGGTTCTCACCCCAAAGTCCATCATACTGCCTTCGAGGTGCAAGATTTTGACTCTATTAAAATCGGCCACGATTGGTTACGAGAAAAAGGATGGACTCCTGTGTGGGGTATTGGTCGCCATTTGTTGGGAAGTCAAGTGTTTGACTATTGGCAAGATCCTTTCGGTAGCCTCATTGAACATTTTACCGATGGGGATCTTTTCGAGCAAACCACCGAGCCAGAACTTCATGCGGGTGGGTTAGATATTCTCTATCAATGGGGACCGGCGATTCCCGAAAGTTTTTTAGGTTAAACCGTTGAAAACGTCTCATAAAAGGGTTTAGATGATGAATATTGCTGAAATATTTCAAAAAAGACGCTCTACTCGTAAATTTCGCACCGATGCCATTCCCGAAGAAATTTTAGCCGAAATTTTTCGTTTAGGATTCCAAGCTCCCTCTAGTTATAATTTGCAACCATGGCGATTTATAGTGGTTAGAGAACCAGAAAATAAGGCAAAATTGCGAGAATTCGGCTTTGAACAAGATAAATTGGTCGATGCACCCGTGGTTTTAATCTGTTGTGGCGATCGCCAAGTTAACCATCGTGGTTACATTAATCAAGTAATTGAGTTAGGAAAACAAGAGGGGACGATTTCCGAAAAACGGGCCAAGTTCATGCACATGGCCATTCCGCCTTTTTTCCAATTTAAACCCTGTTATCAGTCTCCAGAAGCTTGGAGCAACCGACAAGTTATGATTGCGGTTACTTATCTCATGATAGCGGCGCAAAGCTTGGGGGTGGATAGTTGTCCCCTAGAAGGATTTGTGGCTGAACCCTTGCGCGAGTATTTCCAAATTCCCGATACGGTCGATGTCTGTTGTCTCTTAGCCTTGGGATACGCTGATGAACCCTTGAGCGAGTATGGGGGACGTTTTGGGACTCAGAAGCTCTGCTATGGCGAAATTTACGGAGAAACCTTTAATTTAAGCCCAAATCACCCCTAGAGTGACCGTCGCCCCCCGTCACCAGAAACTTGTCCCGGTGCGAGAGGATTAAATCTTTGTATTCGATTCCATTTAAGGAGTAAAAAAATGGCTCTTTGTTTAGATACTAAGCTTAATTTGTCAGAAATAAGCAGTTTAGTCGATATTATTCGTTATCGCGCCCAATATCAACCCCAAAAAACTGCTTATACCTTTTTAGTCGATGGCGAAACCGAAGAAAAACGCCTTACCTACGGGGAATTATTTCTAGAAGCGCAAGCGATTGCCAATAGTCTCCAATCCATCCTATTACCGGGGGAACGAGTTTTATTAGCATACCCTTCGGGATTAGAGTTTATTACTGGGTTTTTCGGCTGTTTATTAGCAGGAGTAGTGGCAATTCCAGTTAATTTGCCCAAGAAAAACCAAAAGATGGCTCGCTTAACTTCTATTCTTAACAATTCGCAAGCAAGCTTACTTTTAAGCACACAATCGGAATTAGACCAATTAAAAAGGCAACTAGACAGAGACATTCCCTTTCTAGCTACGGATAGCTTAATCGGCAAAAGTTTAGCCGAAGACCACCCCACTCAGATAAAACCAGAGACCTTAGCCTTTTTACAATACACCTCTGGTTCCACGGGGACTCCCAAAGGAGTGATGGTCAATCACGAGAATCTTTTGAATAACCTCCGAGATATTGCTTCTGGAATATTAGATTTAGACGGGGAACAGGATGAAAAGAGCGTTATGGTGACATGGTTGCCAACTTTTCATGATATGGGGCTAATTTATGGTATTTTACTGCCTTTTTATCGAGGATTTCCCTGTTATCTCATGTCTCCGGTTTCCTTTTTACAACGTCCTTTCGGTTGGTTAAATGCCATCAGCAAATACAGAGCCACCCACACTGCCGCCCCTAATTTTGCCTATAAACGTTGTCTTGACAAGATTAAAGAGGAGCAGCTGACGGATTTAGACTTAAGCAGTTGGAAAGTGGCTATAAATGGCGCAGAAACCGTCAGAATAGAAATTTTAAGCGAATTTGCTCGTAAATTTGCCCCCTGTGGTTTTGAGTTTGCCGCTTTTTGTCCGGGTTATGGTTTAGCCGAGGCCACCTTAAAAGTTGCTGCTGTCAGGAAAAATCAAGTTCCTCAAATCTGCTGGGTTGAAAAAGCCGCGTTAAACCGTCATCAAATCGTTTTTACGGAAAAAAGCCCAAATTCTCAATCCTTAGTCAGTTGTGGACAAACAGAAATCGACACAGAAATTGCCATTGTTAATCCTGAAACCTGTCAACGCTGTCCCTCCCAGCAGGTGGGAGAAATTTGGGTGAAAGGCAAAACCGTTGCCCAGGGCTATTGGCAACATCCCGAAGCTACAGAAAAAACTTTTCAAGCAGTTATCGCCGATACTGGACAGGGTTTTTATTTGCGTACAGGGGATTTAGGTTTTATTCATCAGGGTCAACTATACATCACCGGACGCTTGAAAGACCTGATGATTATTCGCGGTGGTAACTACTATCCCCAGGATATCGAACAGACCGTAGAACAATGCTATCCCGACTTTTGCCCCAGTGGAACTGCCGCCTTTACCGTAGAAATCGAGGCAGAAGAAAAGTTAGTCCTAGTTCAAGAGGTAGAAAGAACGGCAATTCGCCGTTTTAACCAGCAAAAAGCCCTAGAAGCAGTTCGTCGAGCGGTTTTTCAAGAACACGAATTGCAAGTTTATGATATCGCTTTTATCAAACCCGCATCTCTGTCCAAAACTTCTAGCGGCAAAATTCAACGCCACGCTTGCCGTCAACAGTATTTAAACCAGCAACTTCCACTAATTTCATCCCCTATGCCGACGCTAACCCCCCCCCTCAGCAGTCACCAAGCTGACCCCACAACCGCTAGTCAAGAAAAAACCGAGCAAATCTTGACTTGGTTGCGAGATTACGCCAAAACTCGCATTAATTCCCATCTGATTGATGACCGTCGTTGTGTGCCGCCCTATATTGTCATGGATTTTGGCAATCAAGGACTGATGGGAATGCAGATTCCTGAAGAATACGGGGGAATAGCCCTTAATAATCGCAATTTTTTGCAGGTGATGGAACAATTAGCCGCCATTGATTTAACTCTGGCGACGATGGTCAGTCTCAATAACAGCTTAGGTATCCGTCCGCTGCTCAACTACGGGACTATTTCCCTCAAGCAAGAGTTATTACCTCTTTTAGCTACAGGAAGACAATTATCCTCCTTTGGCATGACGGAACCGGAAGCAGGAGCGAATATCGGGGCAATTAGTACCGTTGCCGTGCCGGATGGCCGAGATAAATGGCGAATTCGCGGCCTTAAGCATTGGAATGGTTCTGCTTGGGCCGGAATGATTAATGTTTTTGTCCGTTTGCTTGATTCGGAAGAACCGGGGAATAACGGTTTGACAGGTTTTCTTGTCCGTCAAGGTACCCCCGGTCTGCGTTTGCGACCTGAATCCCTAACTATGGGATTACGGGGAATTATGCAAAATGCCATCTATTTTGAGGATGTTTTAGTCACTAAAGAGCAATTGCTGGGAGAATTGGGCAATGGCACTGAACCCGCCGACGATGCTTTACTTTATGCCCGTTTAGGTATTGGCATGATGGGAGTTGGCGGCATGAAACGCTGTCTACAATTAATGTTACGTTATGCCAGTCGTCGTTCGATCGCTACCGGTAAATTGCTAGAAAGTCCGATTACTTTAGCCCGTTTTGACCATTTAACTGGGGCTACGGTGGCCTTGTCCAGTCTCTTAAAGTGTATCACCACCGCCTTAGACCAAAAAGTTGCCGTTCCCAGGGAAATGGCCGTTATTGCCAAGATTACGGGGGCTGATTACCTCTGGGAAGCGGCCGATAGTCTCGTTCAGATGCTCGGGGGTAGAGGTTACATGGAAACTAATCTTGCCCCGCAAATTCTCCGGGATGCCAGAGTTTTACGAATTGGCGAAGGTCCTAACGAAAGTTTGAAAATCTTTTTGGGCAAAAGTATCACCCATACGGACAAATTAGGCGAATTTCTGACAAAAGTTCTGGAAGCACCCGAGATTGCCCTGCAACTCCACACCACTGCCCAATCTATTAATCAGCGTTGTCTCCAGTCTAATCTCTGGGGTGATCGTTCTGCCGCCTTAGCTTGGGCCTATTCTTTAATCGGAGAATTGGGTTGTTACGCCGCTTTAGTAGCAACAACGGCGAAAATGGCCCAAATTCACCCCGGGGAAAAGTACAGTCATGCCCTAGCTTGGAGTCAATTGCAGTTTGATTTATGTGTGCAGAAAGCTCTCCGGGGAACACCCGAAGAAAACTTTGCTTCTTCGGTGGCAACTATCCGCGATCGTATCCTCGATTATACTCAATCTATTGATGATATCGAACAACGTCTAGAGGGTTCCGATTATCAACTCGACGAGTTATTGACGTTGGAACCAGAAGCTAAACAGACTCATCCTCAAGCTGAAACTTCTCTGGTCGAAATTGCTATTCAAACGCGGCAAGACCGAGTAAATATACCCTCTAGTCCGAAAAAGTCCCTTCTTAGCCAACAAACTCCCGAAAAGGTGGAAACGTGGTTAGGTAATTGGTTACACCAGAAATTAAAGGTCAATCCAGCCACTATCCAAACCAGCCAGTCTTTTGCTGATTTTGGCTTAGATTCAATTTTTGCCGTGGAATTAGCCCAAGATCTTGCCGATTGGTCGGGAATCCCCGTCGAAGCCACCATTGTTTGGAATTATCCCACTATTGATAGTTTGGCAGAATATTTAGCTAACCAGATTAATCAAAGCAATACTGCGGCTGAATCGACAAATAATCGAGAAAAAAGCGAAATTTTAGCAGTTTTACCCCAAATATCCGAAGAAGAAATCTCTGCTTTCTTTAGTTAATCGCTGGTGGGGATAGGATAGCTAATTTCCCTTGTCCTATCCCCCACCTCGGAGTCACGGGGACAATTGTGACTATGCTACTAAATTTTCCCATCCCGACAGTATCAAGGTTTTTCCCGCTTATCCGTGACTTTTTCCCGAGCATAACCTGAGATGAAAGTGACGTGACATAACAAGACAAGAGTTGTTAGGAATATGAATCAACAAAAACAAGCTTTTTTAGAACAATACAAACACCTCGATGCAATGGTCAAAGCGCAAACCGAACCCATCGCTATTGTGGGGATGGGCTGTCGTTTTCCCGCAGGAGTCAATGATTCCGCAAGTTATTGGCAGTTATTGGTTAATGGCATCGATGCAGTAACAGAAATTCCCCTAGAACGTTGGAATATTGACGACTATTATCACCAAGATGCCGATGTTCCGGGGAAAATGTATAGTCGGGAAGGGGCATTTTTAGACAAAGTTGACGAATTTGACCCAGCTTTCTTCGGCATCTCACCTCGGGAAGCCGCCGCCATGGATCCGCAACAACGGTTACTGTTAGAAGTCTGTTGGGAATCCCTAGAAAATGCGGCTATTGCGCCAGAAAGTTTGATTAATAGTCAAACTGGCGTATTTATGGGCATTTGTCGCGATGATTATGCCCAATTGTGTTTTCATCAAGGCGTAGTCAATCACATTGATGCTTACAACAGTTTAGGAAACAGTCGCGCTATTGCCGTCGGCAGAATCTCTTATCTATTTGGGTTTCACGGTCCGACTCTGCAAATTGATACGGCCTGTTCCTCCTCCCTCTTGGCAGTACATTTGGCCTGTCAAAGTCTGCGCGGCCAAGAATGTAATCTCGCTTTAGCGGGGGGTGTGAATCTGATGTTAACCCCGGCCACTGCGATTAGTAATTGTAAATTAAAAGCCGTTTCTCCCCAGGGTCGCAGTAAAACCTTTGATGCTTCGGCCGATGGTTATGGTCGGGGCGAAGGTTGCGGTGTCGTGGTCTTAAAACGTCTCAGTGATGCTCTCCGAGATGGCAATCTTATTTTCGCCCAAATTCGCGGTTCGGCTGTCAATCACGATGGAAAAAGTAATGGCTTAACCGCCCCCAATGGTCAGGCACAGGAAGCTTTACTCAGACAAGCCCTCGAAAGAGCGAAAATTCAACCTAAAGATCTGCAATACGTCGAAGTTCACGGTACAGGTTCATCTTTAGGAGATCCCATCGAGGTTTTATCCTTAGGGAAAATTTATGGCCGGGGTCATAGCCAAGATAATCCCCTGATTTTGGGAACCGGGAAAACTAATATGGGGCATCTGGAAGGAGCTGCGGGGATTGCGGCGTTAATTAAGACAGTTTTACAGCTACAAAATCAGCAAATCACCCCTAATCTTCATTTTAAGAACCCTAATCCCTATATTCCCTGGGAAAAACTGCCAGTCAAAATCCCCACCACTCTTACCCCCTGGTTGGTCAGAGAAGGAGTCCGACGGGCTGGAGTGAGCGCTTTCGGGATGAGTGGCACTAACGTCCATTTAATCGTTGAGGAAAGCAATTTTGAGCGGCTTGGTGACGAAAAACCTCATTTAGAACGTCCTTGTCATTTAATTACCCTTTCGGCGAAAAGTGAGCCGGCCTTACGCGAATTAGCTCAACGCTACTACGATTTTTTCGGTCAAAATTCCCAGACGGTCATGGCAAATGTGGCCTATACCGCTAATACTGGGCGATCGCATTTTGAGCATCGTTTAGCTATTCCCTTTGTGGCTCAAAAACAGCTTGAGCAAGCTTTAAAAGACTTTATTAGGGGTGAAAATCGCTTTTCAGGTCAAAAAAGTCTTTTAACCTCGAAAAAAGCCCCTAAACTGGCTTTTATGTGTACGGGAGAGGGTTCACAATATCCCGGAATGGCTAGGGAACTCTACGAAACGCAACCGACTTTTCGCCAAACTTTAGAGAAATGTGACGAAATTTTACGGAGCCATGGGGTGAAATCCTTACTGCAAGTGTTATATGGGGACGAAAAAACCAGTCAGTTGATTAATCAGACTTTTTACAGTCAAATTACCCTATTTTCTCTGGAATATGCCCTCGCCCAACTCTGGTTATCTTGGGGAGTGAAACCCGATGCTCTCATCGGTCATAGTTTAGGGGAATATGTGGCCGCTTGTTTAGCGGGAGTCTTTAGCTTAGAAGACGGTTTGAAGTTAATTGCCCATCGGGGACGCTTAATGCAGACATTACCGAAAAACGGCATAATGGCGGCAATTTTTACCGATTCCGACAGCGTGACCAATCATCTCAGGAAGATTAGGGGCATCTGTACCATTGCTGCGGTCAATAGTCGAGAAAATACGGTCATTTCTGGTGAAACTGAGGCTATTAACCATTTAATCGCTAACTTTAATCAGAGAGGCATTGAAAGTCAGACTTTAGCGGTTTCCCATGCTTTCCATTCTCCCTTAATGACGGGTATGGTGGGGGAATTTGCCAAGATTGCCGAAACTATCACCTATAATTCCCCGCGTCTCCCCCTTATTTCTAACCTGACTGGGGATGTTATCGATGCAGAGATAGCAACTTCCCAATATTGGGTTAATCATCTACTGTCTCCCGTAGAGTTTGCCCGGGGTATAGAAAGATTAGGAGAGTTAAATACGGAAATATTCCTAGAAATTGGCGCCAAAACCACCTTAATTAGCCTAGGTCAGCAAAATCTCCCCGACCAAGGTCTCTGGTTAGCTAGTTTATCCCCAAAACAGTCGAATTGGGAAACCCTACTCCAAAGTTTAGCAACCCTTTATGTAAAAGGGGTCAAAATTGACTGGAATGGATTCGACCTGGATTATTTACGCGAAAAAATCACCTTACCTACCTATCCCTTCCAAAGAAAACGCTATTGGTTAGATTACATTGATTCTCAGCTAAAAACCCCGACAGTAGCAGCTTTCCACCCTCTCCTACAGCAACCGCTGCATCTATTGGGGTCAAAGGATGTTCACTATCAATCCTCTCTTTCTCCCTGCTATCCCAGCTATCTGCAAGAACATCAAGTTTTTGGCCAGGTAGTTTTCCCAGCCGCAGCCTATCTAGAGATGATTATAGTGGCAGCTGGTCAACAATATCCCAATCAGCAGTTTACTATTGGTCAATTGAGTCTGAATCGACCCTTAATTTTCTCAGACAACCAGAGTAAAAAGGTACAGTTAAGCTTACTAGCGGGGGGACAATTTCAGATTCTCAGTCTTGGGGAAGAGGAAGTTTCCCTACTGCATCTATCCGGTAATTTAACCAATGAAAACCAGGACTTACCCAGCTGCAATTGGACAGATATCCGGAACCGTTGTCACCAAAAAATCGAAATTGCACAGCATTATCAGGACTGTTTAAGTAAAGGAGTGAACTATGGGGAAAGTTTTCGAGTTATCCAGGAACTTTACCGCAATCAGTCCGAAATTGTCGCAAAAATTCAACTTTCTTCCCATCTACTCTCGCAAGCGGTGGATTACCAGCTACATCCTGTCTTACTTGATGGTTGCTTTCACGCTATGTCGGCACTATTTCCCGCAGGGAATAGCACCTATCTTCCCACTAATATTGACCGATTGACCTTTTCGGGAGTTAAGGACACCTCTATATACTGTCATGGTCGCTTCAGCCATAGCAATTTGCAAAACGGCATCTTAATCGCTGATTTGACTATTTTCAGCGAATCGGGTCAATTAATTAGCCAAATTGACGGATTAACTTTTCAACAGGTCCGGCCAGAAACCCTCTTTTCCCAGACCAACGACCTCAAGGATAGTTTATACGAAATTACTTGGCAAGCCACGGACTTGACGGGAATGGATTGGATAGAAACAGGAGATTGGTTAATTTTTGCTGACAAAAAGGGAGTAGGGCAACAATTAGCCGAAAAATTGGTGCAACAAGGGCATAGATGCCAACTTATCACCGAAAACAATCGCCAGACTTGGCAATATTTCCTCAAAAAACCCTATCAAGGTCTAATTTATCTCTGGGGAATCGATGACGACCAAGCTTTAGAAAATAATCAAAACCTAGCCGTCACTCAGGAGCGAATTTGTGGAACTTTGCTGGAAATAGTGCAAGAACTAGGCAAAATAGAGGTTAATTACTCTCCTCGCCTCTATATTGTCACCCAATCGGCTCAATACATTCCTTCTCAACCCACAGTGATTGCCCTTGCCCAAAGTTCCCTCTGGGGATTAGGACGGACTATTGCCCTAGAACACCCAGAATTGCGCTGTCTGTGTCTAGATGGAGATAAATTTCAGGATAGCCACATCTTAGCCCTAGAGGTGTTCCAATCTTTACAAAGTTCGGAGGAGGAAAATCAAATCGTTTGGCGGCAAGGCCAGAGCTATGTGGCTCGTTTAGGGCGGTTTATCCCGAAATCGTCGCTAAAAAACCGAGAAATTGCCGAAAATGCCACCTATCTTATTACTGGTGGTCTAGGGGCCTTAGGGCAGCAAGTGGCTAATTGGTTAAGGAAAAAAGGAGCAAAATCCCTCGTCTTACTGAGTCGCCGGGGAATAACTCCAGAAACCCAACCAATTATAGACCAATGGCGACAAGAGGGAACCAATGTAGAAGTTTTTGCCGCCGACGTTAGCGACTTTGGCCAAATGCGTCGGGCTTTTGAGATAATCGAGCAACAGTTACCCCCCTTAAAAGGAATTATTCACACGGCCGGGGTGTTAGAGGATGCCAGCTTATCCAAACAGACTTGGGAGAAATTTGAGCGCGTCTTTTCCCCCAAAATACTCGGCGCTTGGAATTTGCATCTCCTCAGTCAAGAAGTTGATTTAGACTGGTTTATTAGTTTTTCCTCGATGGCCTCGGTGTTAGGGTCTTCTGGACAGAGTAATTATGCTAGTGCTAATGCCTTTTTAGATAGTCTAGCTCATTATCGTCAAGCGCAAGGACTACCGGCCCTGACTATTAATTGGGGACCCTGGGCAGAGGGTAGTATGGCCGAAAATTTAGGCGAAAAAGCGAAAAAAAGGCTAATTAAACAGGGTTTTACCCCTCTTGATCCCCAAAAATGTTTGCATCTCCTCGAAACATTGCTGACGACTTCTCGGACACAGGTAACTGTCGCTTCTCTCAATTGGAATAGCTTTTTTAACAGTTTCGAGAATCAAAAAATTCCGCCTTTATTACGAGATTTCCAGAGTTTTTCAGCCTCAAAATTAACCCCAGACAATAATTTTATTGATGTCTTAATTACAGTACCAATTGAGGAGCGTTTTGCGGCTTTGACTGCTCATGTTCAAGGGATTGTAGCGGAAATTCTCGCTATTCCGGCTAGAGAATTTACCCAAGTTGACCAAGGTTTTTTTGAGTTGGGAATGGGTTCTTTAATGACGGTGGAATTACGCAATCGTTTAGCCAAGGATTTAGGTAAATCTCTGGCGGCAACTATCACTTTTAAATACCCAACAGTGACCAGTTTGGTCGATTATCTAGTAGCTGAAGTTATTGACCTTGACTTTAGTTTAAAACCCTTAGCAATAGGAGCAAATCAAGATAGCAATATTGATCCCCTCAACGAAGAAGATTTATCCCTAGAAGAATTGTCCGATTTACTCCTACAGGAATTAAATTCCTTAAGCTAGAAAAGCAGACCTCAAACCCTATCTAAATAACCTGTTTACCATGACACAAATACCTGCCAAAACTGATCAAATGAGCTTAATAAAAGATGCCTTAAATCAAATTAAGGTCTTAAAAACTAAGCTACATACCCTAGAAAAAGCTAAGAATGAACCAATTGCAATTATTGGTATGTCCTGTCGCTTTCCCCAGGGAGCTAATTCACCGGAAACTTTTTGGGAATTATTGCAATCAGGAACCGATGCCATCAGCGAAATTCCGCCGCAACGCTGGAATATTGACAATTATTACGATCCTAAGCCCGATGCAAGGGGAAAAGTCTATACCCGTCACGGTGGCTTCTTAAATCAACCGATAGATCAATTTGACGCTGATTTTTTTGGTCTTTCTCCCCGGGAGGTGGCACAAATGGATCCGCAACAGCGATTACTGCTGGAACTAGCCTGGGAAGCTCTGGAAAATGCGGGAATATCACCCTTAAATCGGCGAGGAAGTCAAACAGGGGTATTTATCGGCATGATGACTCAAGATTACTCCCATTTTAGCCATCATCCCGCTCTGATTGATGCCTATACGGGAACGGGAAATGCTAAAAGTGTAGCTTCGGGACGTTTATCCTATCTTTTTGGATTTCATGGCCCAACTTTAACGGTTGATACTGCTTGTGCCTCCTCTTTAGTCGCTGTTCATTTAGCTTGCCAAAGTTTACGCAATAACGAGTGTGAAGTTGCCCTAGCCGGGGGAGTCAACCTAATGTTAACCCCCTTCGTTACTATCATGGAATCCCGCGCCCAGATGTTGTCTCCTGACGGTCGTTGTAAAACCTTTGATAGAACAGCAAATGGCTATGTGCGGGGAGAAGGCGGCGGTATTATAGTTTTAAAGTCTTTATCTGCGGCTATTCGGGATAATAACTTGATTTTAGGACTAATTAAAGGTTCGGCCGTTAACCATGGCGGTACGAGTAGCGGTTTAACAGTTCCCAATCAACTTAGTCAAGAACAATTGATTCGTCAAGCTTTAAAAAATGCTCAGGTCAAGCCAGAGGATATTAGCTATATTGAAGCCCATGGAACTGGCACTTCTTTGGGCGATCCCATTGAATTAGGTGCATTATCGACAGTTTTTGCTAAAAATCCCCAACCGGTTTGGGTTGGTTCCGTCAAAACCAATATCGGCCATCTAGAAGCGGCCGCTGGTATTGCCGGACTGATGAAAGTGATTTTATGCTTGCAACATCGACAAATTGCCCCCCATCTCCACTTCCAGCAACCGACACCCCATCTAGACTGGGAAAATCAGCCGCTGAAAGTTCCGACTAAAAACCGTGAATGGGTTAGTGAAAATTCTGCTCGTTTAGCTGGAGTTAGTTCTTTTGGCTTAAATGGCACTAATGCCCATATTATTCTCGAAGAATACCCTTACGAACCTCAAACGACTGCGGCACCTGATTCATCGCCCTATCTGTTCACCCTCTCAGCCAAGACCGAATCGGCTTTAATCAAACTAGCCCAAAAATACGCAAATTACCTAGAAAATGCGAAAAATATTGCTTTAAGCTCCATTTGTGCTACTAGCAATCGCAGTCGCTCCCAATTACCCCATCGTTTCACCTGTGTTGTCTCTAGTCACTGCCAACTTCAAGAAAAATTAACCGCTTTTGTTCAGGGTGAACCGAGTTCTTTTCGCCAAAAAAGTGAATTTAGTGGCAAAAATCGGGCAAAAATTGCCTTTCTATTTCCAGGACAGGGTTCTCAATACCCCGGTATGGGAAGGGAACTATACCAATCCTATCCTCTATTTCGTCAAACACTCGATCGCTGTGATCAGATTCTCCGTCAATATGGCGACTATTGCCTAACGGAGATTATTGACCAAGAAAATCATCTCAATCAAACTTTTTACAGCCAACCTGCCCTATTTGCTCTCGAATACGCCCTTTTTAAACTCTGGGAATCCTGGGGAATTGCCCCCCATGGGGTTATGGGTCATAGTTTAGGGGAATATGTGGCCGCCTGTGTTGCTGGAGTCTTTAGTTTAGAAGATGCCTTAAAATTAGTCTTCTATCGGGCTAAATTGATGGATTCTGTGGGAAAAAGTGGTTCAATGGTCGTTATCTCGGCTAGTGAAGCTGAAATTATTCCCTTAATTGCCCCCTATCAATCTCAGGTCGCTATTGCCGCTATTAATGGTCAGGATAATATTGTCCTGTCCGGTGCTGCAGAGACCATAGAAACCCTGGTAAAACAGCTTCAGGTCAAAAATCTGAAAATTACCCGGTTAAATGTCTCTCAAGCCTTTCATTCCCCTCTGATGGAGGAGATTTTAGACGAGTTCCGACAAATTGCTGAAACTATCACCTATCATCCCCCCCAACGAGCCTTAATTTCTAACCTTAATGGCAAGTTAGTCAATTTTGAGGTCACTACTCCCGATTATTGGTGTCGTCATCTCCGGTCTTCTGTTCGCTTTGCCGATGGGATAAAAACCTTACTGGACAACGGTTATGAGCTATTTGTCGAATGCGGCTCCCATCCCGTTTTATCGGGCATGGGCAGCCTACTGGATAAAAATTATTCTTGTCTTTGGTTGCCCAGTTTGCGTCGTCAAACCTCTGACCGACAACAGATCCTCGAGAGTGTCAGTCAGCTTTATCTGCGGGGATTCGCCCTGAATTGGCAAGAGATAACGGCCAATCAAGACAGTAAACCCTGTATCTTACCGACCTACACCTTTGAAAGAAGTAGTTATTGGCTAAAAACAGGCGACTTGACCCCAGAAGAAGCGCAATTATTGCCTAAATTGTCGAAATATCTCCTAGAAACACCGCCGCAACCGCCAGAAGTTGTCAAAACCACCACTGCATCATCTTCTGGTCATCTAATTACCCTTGACTCTTTGTTGGCCACACCCGCAGAGAAACAGCTTAAACAACTAGAAACCTACATTATCGGTGTTTTAGAACAGATTACTGGTTTATCCGTGGTCAAGCTACATACCAAGCAACCGCTCTCTAGTTTAGGCTTAGATTCTCTCATGTCCAGTCAATTACGACGTCAACTAGAGGAGGATTTAAAAATTATTGTTCCCGTGGAATACCTAGCGGGATTGAGTATTGAGCAGTTTTTACCGCAAATATTCAACTTAATCACCCAAAATTCCCAACCTGCAACTAGCCACAAAACTCCTCTCCCCTCAAAACAGAAAAAACCAATCAAGACGACTAAAGCCGAAAATATCTCTAATGATCCGAAACTTTGGCTAATTCGCAAACAAGCTAATCCTAACGCCCACATTCGTCTATTTTGTTTTCCCTACGCCGGTGGGGGTGCCTCCCTATTCCAAAATTGGCTGAATTACTGCCCCAAGCAAGTGGAATTGTGGGCGATTCAACTACCCGGACGCGAAACGCGTCTTCAGGAAACTGCGATTACATCGCTAAAATCCCTGATTAATCGTCTCATTCCGATTCTGACTCCCTATTTAGACCAACCTTATGCTTTTTTTGGTCATAGCATGGGTTCTTTAATCAGTTTTGAATTAACCAGAGAATTGGCTAAAACTCGGCAAAATCTACCCCAACATTTATTTATGTCTGGATTTCGAGCGCCTCAAATTGTCAATCCTGATTTACCCATTCATCGTCTGGGAGATGAGCAATTTTTAACAGCTTTAGGTCATTTTCAAGGAACCCCAGAAACTCTCCTCAAAAATCCCGATTTAATGGCGGCTTTTTTGCCAATTTTACGAGCAGATTTCAAACTCCTAGAGACCTATTCTTATCAACAAGGTCAACCCTTAAATTGTCCTATTACCGTTTTTGGAGGCCACAACGATGCCAAGGTTTCTGCCGATCAATTACAACAATGGCAACTGCAAACCAATCAAGATTTTGTCCTGCATACCTTACCGGGAGGACATTTCTTTATCAATCAACATACGGAGAAAATTATGAAAATAATTGGCCAAAGTTTACGAGAGTTTCCTGAACAAATGACTGCCTAATCAACCAACTATTCAAGGGAGAAAAATCATGACTTTAGATTACAAAGAGCAATACTGTATTATTGGGGCTGGTGCCGCAGGATTAGCGGCGGCTAGAGCCTTAAGCAAAGCCAAAATTCCCTTTAATGTTATCGAATCTGCCCAGGATGTTGGGGGTATTTGGATTTATGATCGTCCCGATAGTCCAATGTATAAAAATACACATCTGATTGGTCATAAAACCACACAACCTTTTTCCGATTTTCCCATGCCAAAAGATTACCCAGATTATCCCAATCATCGGTTAGTCTATGAATATCTTCGCAATTATGCCGCTCATTTCAATCTCTATGATTTCATGGAATTTAATCTCAGCGTGGAGAAAGTAAAAAAGGTGGGTAACTTTTGGGATGTCACCCTTAGCAACCAAGAAACCAGACGATACCGAGGAGTTTTAATCGCTAGTGGTTATCATAGTAAACCGAATATTCCTCAATTTTCTGGGCATTTTGACGGGGAAATTATCCATTCAAAAGATTATGATAATCCCGCTCAACTAAATGCTAAAAAAGTCCTAGTAGTTGGAGCGGGACAATCAGCCATGGATTTAGTCGTCGAAGCGGCTATCAATGGCAGTAAAACTTTCCATAGTACCCGTCGTGGCTTTCTCTGTATGCCGAAATTTTTGTTCGGTTTGCCCCCAGAATGGGTGATGATTAACACGCCAATCATGAATCTAATTCCAGCCCAAGAACACATGAAAATGATGGCTTTATTATCACCAATAGCTCTATTCTTACAAGGAGTTAATCTCAAAAAACTCAATATTCCTACAGACTGTAAAAGTAACGGTCTAATTATTCCCAACAGTGACCAACAAATCTATCGTTATTATGTGCATGGAGATGTCACCCATAAGCCTAATATTCAACAATTAGACGGAAAGAAAGTTATTTTTGCCGATGGCAGTACAGAAGAAATTGATCTGATTATCTACGCCACTGGTTACAAAATTGAATTTTCTTTTATTGACAAATCTGATTTAAATTGGCAAGAAGGAACCACCCAGCCTAACCTCTATATGAATGTTTTTCACCCAGAGGAAAATAACCTGTTTGTCATCGGAATGGTTCATCCCACTGGCACCCACTGGCGAGTATTTGAAGAACAAAGTAATTTAGTGGCCGCTTATCTACAAGCTCAGGATAAAAAATCCCGGTTTGTCTATAAATTTGAAAAGCTAAAACGTCAAATTAGTTCCAATTTAAGCGCCGACAATAAACACCATAGCGGTACTCACTCCTTAGTGATTGACAAATTGGGTTATATACGCCAAGCCCAAGGATTAGCTCGCCGATTACTGGCTTAAATCTCCCACCATAATTAACCCCCTGAAATCCCTCTATCTTAACTCCAATGCCCTACATTATTGAGACAGCTACTGGTTTTCCAGAACATTACTATCCCCAAGAAGTTCTAGAAGTCAATATCAGAAATCATTGTGCTAATCTTCTTCAAGATTATTGCCGAGAAAATCAACTCGACTTCCAGGAACAAACCTTTTTTGATTTAGAACAAATTCATCGTTTTTTCAGTAATGTCAAAATTCAAGGGCGATACTTCACTATTCCCCTAGATGAATTCGATGCCGATAATCCTCCCGGACTCGCCCAAACCGTTCGTCAAATGGTCGATCTAACTATGGATTTAGTAACATCGACAGTAACTAATTTGCTCAAAAAAGCCGCTCTTTCTCCCAAAGAAATCTCCCTAGTTACCTCCGTTACTGTTCTTCCTTCCGTTCCTTCCCTAGAAAGTTTACTCCTCAATCGTCTAGATTTTTCCCTCGATATCAAGCGGCAAGCGTTATCGGGTGTCGGCTGTTTGGGAGGCGCCCAAGGATTAGCCAGAGTAAACGATTATCTGCAAGGACATCCCACCGAAGCAGCGATTTTGTTTACCACCGATCCCTCCTCTGGCCTTTGGCAAGGGTCAATTCATGGCGATTTAACGGGATTATTGGGACAATTACCCGAAGATCCGTCTCAATATAGCAATATCATTATGACCCTTGTGGTAGCGGCTTTATTTGGCGATGGAGTCGGCACGGTTCTCTTAGCGGGAGATGAACATCCCTTAGTCAAGCAAGGTAAAGCAAAACTGAAGATTATCGGCACTCAATCGCTGTTAATGCCCCACACAGAGCATTTAATGGCATTACCTTTAACAGACTACGGTTTTCGCCAAATTCTTCGCCCAGAAGTCTCTGATTACGTCAAGGGTGGGGTGAGAAAAGCGGTGACATCTTTACTGGAAAAAACAGGAGTTTCCCTCGAGGAAATTGTCTGTTGGATGGTGCATCCGGGGGGTCCAAAGATTCTCGATGCAATAGTTGAAGAATTTCAGTTAGAACCGGATGTTTTACAGGTTAGTTGGGATATTTTGGCAGAAATTGGCAATATTGCCTCTGCTACTATCCTCTGCATTCTCGATGAAACCCTCTCCCGTCCCCATCCTCCCACGGGTTCCTACGGATTAATAATTTCCATGGGGCCTGGATTTGCTCAAGAAGCCATTTTAGTTCAATTCTAAGGATATTTAAGGATGTTAAGCCAAATAGTTTTCATTGCCCTGATTAGTTACATTATTGTCCAACGAGTGCGCGTTACTCGTCTGAGTAAACAGAATATGGCCAAAGTCTTAGCGGAAGGTGGCAAACTGCATAGTTCTAATTATGTGGGATTCGTCAAGATTTTCCAATCTAGCTGGATGCTTTGCATGATCGGGGAAGTTTATCTGCTCGATCGACCTTTTATTCCAGCATTGGCTTTATTTTCCCTAATTACTACTTTTTTAGCTCAAAAGCTCCGCTATGCCTCCATTGAAGCCTTGGGCGATCGCTGGATTCATCAGGTGGTCACGGTTCCTCAGACACCCGTGATCGACAATGGCATTTATCAATATATCCGTCATCCTAACTGGTGGGCCATGATCACGGAATTAGCGGTGGTTCCCTTGTTTCATACCGCTTATCTGACATCTATAGTCTTTAGTCTCCTGAATGCTTGGTTATTAATCCAACGCATTCCGGCTGAAGAAGAAGCTTTGAGTCAAGACACCAATTATAAAGCAGTTTTCGCCAATACTCCCCGTTTTATTCCTAGTTTTAGCGCAATTTTCTCTCGCAAACAGCAACCGCTTAAAAGTTAATTGCCACGGATAGCAGGGCCGGTTCCCTACGGCCCTTTAATTACCCCTCATACCTGAATTTCAAGGAGAAAAAAAATACTATGGACTCTCTAATTGTTTCCGAAAATATTATTAGCGACAATTTAACTAACGCTCTACAAGAATGGGAAAATTTATTAGGCTCCGAATATGTCAGCACCGATAACAAAAAACGCCTAGAAGCCGAGACCGCTACCTACGAAACCCATGCTAAAATCCCGGCAATTATTCGCCCAGGTAATCGTCAAGAAGTCCAAGAATCTCTAAAAATTGCTAATCGCTATCAAACCCCTGTCTATCCTATTAGTACGGGTAAAAATTGGGGTTATGGTTCGCGAGTTCCTAGCCGCACTGGTTCGGTTTTAATTGATTTGAGTCGATTAAATCAGATTTTGGATTATAATGAAACCCTAGCTTATGTAACTATTGAAGCGGGTGTTACTCAGCGACAACTCTACGATTTTTTGCAGAAAAATGGCAATAAATTATTAATGAGTGTCACTGGTTCGACTCCTGATTCTAGTATTATTGGCAATATTCTCGAACGAGGTGAAGCCAAAGGACCTTTGGGCGATCGCTTTAATCATGTCTGTGGAATGGAAGTAGTTTTGCCCACCGGTGAATGTGTTCATACGGGATTTAATCGCTTTGAAAACTCCCAAATAGGGGCGGTCAATCGTTGGGGAGTCGGTCCTTATTTTGATGGAATTTTTACCCAATCTAACCTGGGAATCGTCACCAAAATGACTTTTTGGTTAACCCCCTATCCTGAATATTTTCAGGCTTTTTTCTATAGCATCGATCAAGAAAATAAATTAGAGTTATTGATCGACAAACTACGTCAACTGAAAATGGCAGGGGTAATTAAAACCACCTTCCACATCAATAATAACTACCGAATGTTGTCTATTCAACAACAATATCCCTGGCAGGAATGCCAAGAAAAAACTCCTTTACCCCCCGATTTATTAGAACAATTAAGTCATCAATGGGGTGGCGGTGTTTGGATAGGAGAAGGCGCTTTATATTCGGCTTCACCAGAACAGGGAAAAGTTGAAAGAAAACTAATTGAAAAAGCCTTGAAAGGAATTGTCAATAAACTTATGTTTTTTGATGAAAATAAGTTTAAAATGGCCAGTAAAATGAGTCCCATTTTTAAAGTATTTACAGGGGTGGAAATTAAGGATAAGGTGGATTTAATTTATCACAAAAATCCCCAACGAGGAATGATTACCGAAAAAGTGCTGAAGATGGCCTATTGGCGCAAAAAAACGCCCCCCACCGATAGGTTGAATTTAGACCTGGATGCCTGTGGCATGATTTGGTGTGTTCCCGCTGTTCCTTTTCTGGGAAATCATCTCAGAAATGCTCTCAATATTATCAGCAGCATCGCTCAAAAATATGGTTATGAACCCAATATCGGCATTAACTGTGTTACCGAGCGCAATATTAACATCAATGCTGCCATTTTTTATGATCGATTGCTAGAAGGCGAAGACCAAAAAGCCTTAAATTGTCACGATGAAATGTTGGCAGAATTGATCAATCAAGGTTATTATCCCTACCGTCTTAGTACCCACTCTATGAATAGTTTACCCGCAGCCCAAGACGATTATAGTTGCTTAATCCAGAAAATTAAAGACAGCTTGGATCCCAATCACATTCTCTCACCCGGTCGCTACGAATTTCTTTAAATAAGCCTAACAATCTACTGCTAACTGCCCATCTCTCCCCCAATTCTAATGACTTCTAGCACTTCTAGCAAATGGCAACATCTCCGAATAGATTATCTTCCGTATATCACTGGTTGGTTTGGTAACTTTATCGTTAATAATGCCCTTCTAACCATGCTAATTTATCGCTACGACCCGGGCATTCCCAATGACTATAACTTATCCATTTTATTGCCCTCTGCTTTAGTGGGAATAGCGATAATGATTAGCCGTATTGCTGGAGCTTTTGTGCAGCCAGTGATCGGTTATTTTTCCGATCGCTTTTGGAGTCCTTGGGGCAAAAGAAGACCATTTATACTAGCCAGTTTAGTCCCTTTAATTGGTGGTTTTATCCTGTTGTTTAATCCCCCTAATAACTTAAATCAAACCACTTACTTCATTTATTTAGTCACCATGCTTTGGGTGTTTTATGTGGGTATGGCATCCTATCATGTTCCCTATTTAGCCTGGTTGCCCACTCTCGCTAAAAGCCCAGAAGGAAGGGTTAAATTATCAACTCAAATCGGAATTTTTGGTTTAGTTGGTGCCACCATTGGTGGGATTATTGCCCCTTGGTTAACTGATAGCTATGGCTTTCAGGGAATGGGTATTGCTATTAGTCTTATTGGGCTAATTACTCTAGCTATGCCCTTGCTAGAAAAAGAAGAATATAGTCCTTCTAAGGGGAAATATCCTAACTTTAAAACCACCTTAACGGCGGCTTTTACCAATCGGACTTTTTGTATCTATATGATCACCATGATCTTGGCGTGGATGGTGATTAGTATTATCTCGGTGATTCCGACTTTTTTAGTAATTGCTCTCCTCAAACGAGAGGTAAGTTTTGCCGCCGTGATTAATACTATTATCGTCGGTAGTGCCTTGGCTGGATTTACCCTAGTTCTACCCTTAGCGCAAAAATATGGCAAAAAACTGGTTTTTCAAGGTTCTTTAATCTGGGTTGGCCTGGGTATGATTGCCATGGCCTGTGGTCGCTTTTGGTGGCAAGATTCTTTG
The DNA here is from genome assembly GCF_020245285.1 of Microcystis sp. M31BS1. Lineage (NCBI taxonomy): Bacteria > Bacillati > Cyanobacteriota > Cyanophyceae > Chroococcales > Microcystaceae > Microcystis > Microcystis sp. M31BS1. The sequence goes on along the minus strand of NZ_JADBVE010000108.1, from coordinate 15,057 downwards.
ATTCCCTGGTTAATCCTTTCGATCATCGCTAATTTAGCCCTAGCCAGCTTTTTTAGTCTGCCGAATGCCATGTTATCGGACATTATCGATCAAGATGCGGAGCAACAGGGAATGGGACGAGAAGCAATATTTTTTGGAACTAGGGGTCTCCTAATTCAATTTAGCCAAGGTGCGGGGTCTTTTCTAACAGGATTAATCCTTTCTTTCGGGAAAACTCCTGATAACCCCTGGGGGGTACAAATTGCCTTTTTGTCCGCCGGTATATTATCCCTAGCAGCGGCTTTTGTCCTACGGCCTTATGCCATCAAAAAATAGTTCTTTCCTCGCTAATCTGTTATTACTCTTGACAAAACCCTACTCATTTGGAACTAGATTATGACTTCCCCCAATCCTGTCACTAAACAGCAAGAAACTGCCATCAAAAAACTGCGATTGCCTTGGCGATTAATTATTACTGGTATCCTAGCGGCCACCTCGGTTTTTGCCTATCCTACCCTGCGTAATGTCCTCTTAGAAGACACCTCTGAATCCACCACCTCAGAAGAAACCGCTTCGTTAGCAATTGATAAGAGCAAGACGGCAGCCTTACCGGTGCGAACCTTAACTTTAAGTCCTGTCACCCATCACCAAGAACCGCGCCGTTATACCGGTAATATTGTGGCTAAACGGACAAGTGAACTAGGATTTGAGCGTTCGGGACAATTAATTAGTTTATTGGTTCAAGAGGGTCAAGAGGTACGCCGAGGTACTTTAATTGCTACTCTAGATACACGCAATTTAGAAGCACAAAAACAAGAACTCATCGCCCAGCGATCGCAAGCCACGGCTAAACTGCAAGAATTACAAGCTGGTTCCAGGAAAGAAAGTATCGCTGCAGCCCAAGCAAAAGTCCGAGATCTCAGGGAACAATTAGCTTTAGCCCAATCTAAATACCAAAGACGGCTAGGATTGTATCAAGAAGGGGCAATTACTAGAGAACAACTCGAAGAAGTGCAAACAGATGTTAATGCACAACAAGCGAGAATTGATGAAGCCCAAAGTCAATTAGATGAACTCAAAGCTGGTACTCGTCCCGAATTGATTTCTCTGCAAAAAGCCGTTATTGACCAATTTGATGCCCAACTGAAGAATATTAAATTAGAGATTGAAAAAAGCCAACTTCAAGCCCCCTACGATGGCACTATTGCCCTCCTTCACGTCAATATTGGCACTGTTGTTTCTGCAAGTAATCCGATCGTTCGTTTAGTGGAAAGTAATAAACTGGAAGCGCGTATAGGGGTTCCCATTGACCAGTCCGAAAACTTACCAATTGGGAGTAAACATCGTTTAAAAATTGGTAACAAAATAGTAACAGGACAAGTCACTTCAACCTTGCCCCAAATTGATCCGACTACCCGTACCGCCACGGTTATTTTAAGTTTAAATCAGACTCAGGGCCTGATTCCGGGGCAAGTGGTCAGCCTAGAATTATCTCAATCAGTTCCACAATCGGGCTATTGGTTGCCCACAGAAGCTTTAGTACAAGGCACGAGAGGATTATGGTCTTCCTATGTTCTAGGAGAAGCTAATCCCGATAATCCTCGACAATTTACCGTCAAACGCCAAGATTTAGAAGTTCTAGCGATTCAAGGCGATCGCTTGTTGGTGCGCGGGACGCTCACCTCCGGTGATCGGGTGATCGTCGAAGGGGTTCACCGCATTGTACCCGGGCAAATGGTGGAAATTTGGTAGTCAGCGGTCATTAATCAGCTTTATTATCCCTAATAATCTCCAATGAATAACTTATTTGAACGTAAACCTAGATTACTAATTCTTACCTTAATTCTGATTATTGTCTGGGGATTGTCTTCCTTTCAAATTTTGCCGCGCATGGAAGATCCCGAAACAATTAATCGAGGTGCCACCATTACCACCAATTTACCCGGTGCCAGTCCTTATCGGGTCGAATCCCTAGTGACCGAAAAAATTGAACAATCTCTCTCTAGCATCAAAGAAATTAGCCTGATTGAGTCCTCCTCAGAATTAGGGCGTTCCACGGTCAATATTGAACTTAAAGATGAAGTGACTGATGTGGATCCCGTCTGGTCACGCATTCGCGATCGGATTACCGATGTCATCCCGCAACTACCCCCAGAAGCCCAAAGACCCTTATACGAAGAAGGATATAGTAAAGCCTTTAGTTTATTGACTGCCATCCTTTGGGATCTAGATACCGCTCCTAATTACGCTATTTTACGCCGACTTGGCCAAGAACTGTTCGATGAATTAGAAGCCCTTTGGGGAACCGAAAGGGTCGAGTTAGTCGGGGTTCCGGCCGAGGAAATTTTAGTCGAAATCGATCCGGTGAAATTATCCTCTCTGGGCCTAACCGCCGTCGAAGTTGCCCAACAAATTCAAACCAGTGATGCCAAGGTCGCCGCCGGACAACTTCGCAGTAATCGCAATAATTTATTATTGGAGGTCGATACCAGTTTAGAATCACTCTCTCGGATTCGAGCAATTCCGATTCGTTACAGTAATGATGGACAATTTACCCGTTTAGGAGATATCGCTCTAGTTACCAAGGGAATTCAAGAACCACCACCAGAACTAACCATTATTAACGGTAAACCGGCTATTGTGGTGGCCGCTATGATGGAATCGGGGCAACGCATAGACGAATGGACAGCGGCAGCCCAGGCCAAGTTAGACCTGTTTCGCCCTTCTCTCCCCCAAGGTGTGAGCCTCAAGATAATTTTTGCCCAAAATCGTTATGTGGCTAACCGACTCGATGGATTATTCAGCAACATGATCCTAGGGTTACTCTGTGTCATGGGGACAGCTTTTGTGATGATGGGATGGCAGTCCGCCTTGGTGGTGAGTGTATCCTTGCCTTTATCGATCCTGATGGTCTTTGCCGGTATGAATCTCTGGCAAATCCCCCTACATCAAATGTCGGTGACAGGAATTGTTATTGCTTTGGGACTTTTGATCGATAACGCTATTGTGATTGTCGATGAACTGCAAAAAGGACTACGGACGGGAATAGCTCACGAACATATTGTTGCTGAAACCGTTAAACAGTTAGGGATTCCCCTCTTAGCTTCTACCCTAACCACGATTTTGTCTTTTATGCCGATCGCTCTTTTGCAAGGAGGCACTGGCGAATTCGTGCGTACTATCGCCCAAACAGTGATCTTAGCCTTGGTTAGTTCTCTAATTTTGTCCCTAACGATTATTCCTGTCCTCAGTTTACGTTTATATCAACTGACTCATCGCTCGCACCAGACAAAAACCCATTGGTGGGATACGGGAATTAATTTACCGCTCCTAACGGGTTGGTATCGCCAAATTTTGAAGTTAATTCTCTATTTTCCCGTATTAGGTCTGGTTATTGGCTTGATTATCCCAATTACTGGCTTTGTTGTCGCTGGCACTCTCCCAGAAGAATTCTTTCCCCCAGCAGAACGAGATCAGTTAACCTTAGAAATCGAACTAGCCCCCACCACAAACCTAGAAGTAACTCAGGTAAAAGTGGCTCAAGCTGCAAAAATACTGCTAGATCATCGAGAAATTGGGGAAGTTCACTGGTTTTTAGGGCGTAATGCTCCCCCCTTCTACTATAATCTCTCCGATGGCATCAAAGACTCTCCTAATTTTGCCCAAGCATTGATTCAACTTCGGCAAGTTTCTGATGAACCCCAATTGATCGAAACCTTACAAAAACAATTAAGTCAAGCTCTACCGATGGCAAGGGTATTAGTTAGCCCCCTAGAACAGGGTCCACCGGTGGGCGCCCCGATCGAAATTAGGGTTTATGGCTCAGAATTGGAGATGTTAAGGAAAATTGGCGAGTCCTTACGGGAAGAACTGGCAAAAATACCTGAAATAACCTATTCTGTTGCTGATTTAAGTGAAATTCAAGCTAAGTTAGCCTTAAAAATTAATGAAGAAAAAGCTCGACTGATTGGTTTGGATAATGCGGCGATCGCAAGTCAATTGGATAACCTTTTAGAAGGTTCTGTGGGTGGCTCGATTTTAGAAGCAACGGAAGAATTACCCGTACGAGTCCGAGTCGCTAATCGCGATCGCGAGCAACTGCCACAAATTGCCTCTTTAAATATTCTCGGTAATTCCGCCACTGCTGAACGGGCGAATATTTCCCTTTCCTCCGTGGCAGAATTTGATTTTCTCCCCGAATTAGCCACGATTCCTCGACGAAATGGCAAGCGAATTAATACGGTGAAGGCCTATGTTCAAGCTGATGCGATCGCTGCAACGGTTTTAGACGAATTTCGCCAAAACTTAGAATCGGGCAAATTTTCCCTTCCGGCAGGGTATCGGCTCGAATTTGGCGGAGAGGAAGAAGAAAGAGATACAGCTGTGGCTAATCTAATTGCTAGTGTGGGAGTCTTGGCGATTCTAATGCTATCAACCCTTGTTCTTTCTTTTAACTCCTTCCGTCTTGCTGCCCTAGTTACTGTCGTCGGTATTAGTTCAATTGGACTAGCCTTATTTTCCCTCTGGTTATTTGAATATCCCTTGGGATTCATGTCCATTTTAGGCACTATCGGCTTAGTTGGGGTTTCCGTTAATGATTCTATTGTCGTGGTAGCGGCTTTACAAGCTTTACCCCCCCATCTTCAACGCCAACGCAAGGCAATCCGGGAAGTGGTCATTGCTTCCACCCGTCACATTCTTACCACTACCTTAACCACCGTGACGGGATTTGTGCCATTATTCCTCTACGGCGGCGCTTTTTGGGAACCCCTCGCTATCTGTATTTCCATCGGGGTGATCGGAACCACCTTAAGCGCACTGGTATTTGTCCCGTCGGGATGGTACTATCTCGCTCAAGCCCAAAAGGTTTCCCCTCTGTCTGTTTCTGAGTAGCTTGATTAAATACCACTTTTGTAGAGACGTTGCTGGGCAACGTCTCTATTGATTTGAGTAAAAATACCCTGAAAGTCCTCTCGGCTCCACTGCCCTGATCCGAGAAAATAGGGATAATTGGCTGGGTTAAATATAATCGAGTTTAAACAATAGATAAGTTTTTTAACAAGAGTAGTGTTAGATACTAATTACCCGATGGACTGGGGTAGAATTGGAAAAACCAGTGCAACTGTTTTAGCCAAGCTACTTAACTATGATGAAAATTAACTTGCTGTTCGCGTTATCTTCTCTTAAAAAATCGACAAAAAACTTTACATAAACTCAAAAGAGAGCCTGATAAATTTCTCATCTAAAAGCTGAGTTAGTTATCGGACAAAGTTTTTAGGTGCTTTTGTTGATTACTTCTTAACCACCATCTTATAAGTAGAAGAAGGGAGATGAAAGTTAATCAGTTACTAAGACTCTACGAACAAGGAGAGCGGGATTTTTTAGCCATTGACTTGATGAGTCTAGATCTACAACAAGTGACTCTAATCGCTGTCAATTTTGCTGCGGCCAATTTGCGCGGAACTAATTTGAGTCGCTCTTTTCTGACTAAATCAAATCTGCGGGGAGCGAGTTTAAATTGGGCGAATTTAACCTATGCCAAATTAAGTCAAGCGCAATTAGTGGAAGCGGACTTAACCAAAGCTAATCTCACCGGGGCCTTTATGGTACAGGCAAACCTGCGTAACGCGCGATTAAGTGGGGCGGATCTTTCCCATGCTAATCTCCGGGGAGCGAATTTATGCGGGGCGAATTTATGCGGGGCGAATTTATACTTAGTTAATCTCTTGGAGGCAACCCTAGATAAAGTCAATCTCAATTGGGCCAATTTGCAGGAAGCGCGGTTAAGTGGGGCTAAATGTCGTCAGATTTCCGCAAGGGAAGCCAATTTTAGCGGCTCTTTTGTTAAAGAGGTGGACTTTCAGGGGGCTAATTTAGAAAGGGCTAATTTTAGCGAGGCACGTCTGACGGGTAGTGATTTACGCGGGGCCAATTTAGGGGGTGCTAATCTAGCGGGAGCGCGGTTACAAGAGGTAAATCTACAGGGAGCGGACTTGAGGGGTGCTAACTTGACGGGGACTTGTTTTGAGAGCGTCACCGGTTGGACAGAAATCGTCCAAGAAGATGATATTTTTCCCCTAGACTGGTTTCAGCCTCGTTTTGCCACTTAAAAGTCAATATATCGGCCGAAATCCCCTCCTTTTCCTATCGATTAACGATTAGCTGGAGTGGTTAATCTTTGGTTAGGAATGGGGATTGGGGGAGCATTATTCGGCTCATCCTCGAAGGGTAAAGCAGGGGGAGGAGGAGGAGTGGTAGCGCCGGGAGATGGTGCTGGAGATGGTGTGGGATTAACGGCAGCGGGGGGACTTTTCGGGGTGACGACGGGTGCGGGAGAGCTAAAACCGAGGAGATCTTTGCCAAAGGGAAAAACATTCCCCCAGCGTTGAATATTGGGATGGCCAAACCAATCTTGACGGGACACCTTCACCGAGAGCAAAGGTGCGATCGCTCCTGATTTTTCGGCCGTTATTAATAAATCAATTTTATTAAGACCCTGTTGTTGATTAAAACGACTGATGATAGTTTTCTCCGCTAATTGCGATGCTCTAGTCAATAATCCCTCGTAGGATTCTCCCTGTTGAACTGCAATAGGAAGATTAACAGTGGATTGAGCTAAAACCACATCAACGGCGATAATTCCCGTCAGCAGCGTTAAAACAGTAATAGACTTGTACATAGGACAGACGGTTAAACAGGCACTCCCTGGCTAGGGTCGGGATCTTCCCTGTGAGAGTTCCCCGATCGCTTTCTTAAATTACCATAACCGCTCTCTGGCCACAATGGAAATTTTCCAGTAGCGAAATCGTCCTTAGTCCCTAGCAATAGGCAATAGGGGAATAATTAGGGCTGGCTGAATAAATCTAAAAACTTTGTTGGATAATATCTTTAGGCTTTTTTCAAATCAAAAAGTACCAGCCATTGGAGTGATCAGAGGGAAAATTCCGGGACTTTTTCCCTGAAAATGGGTAAAACCCCACACCCCACACCAACGAAAAACTTTTTCAGTATAACCTAATTGTATTTGTCCCTATCGACCAGAGGTTGTTAATTATGACACAAACTAGCGAAACCGTTACCTATTCCCTTGAATCTGTCCTGAAAGAAATTAAAGATAGTATTAAAGAGGTTAATCAGAAAATTGACTCTCTCCAAAGAGATATGGGTCAGAAAATAGATTACTTTCAGAGAGATGTGGATCAAAAATTTGACACCCTGCAAAGAGATGTGGATCAGAAAATCGACAATCTCCAAAGAGATATGGATCAAAAATTTGACAGTCTCCAAAAAGATGTTAATCACAAATTTGACAGTCTCCAAAAAGATGTTAATGATTTAAAGGTGGAAGTCACAGAAATCAAAGGAGATATTAAAACTCTTGATCAGAAAGTCGAAACAATGGATAAACGACTGGAAAAAGTCGAAGATAGTTATGCGATCCTAGTTAAAGATATTGCTGACTTGAAAGGGTTTAAATCCCTGATTATCCCCATGGTTGTGGCTTTTTTAAGTGCCGTGGTAACTTTGGGATTGCGCGGCTTTTTTCTTGGCAACAAACCTTAATTTTTTATTTCAATAAAATAGTTATCTGTAAGAGGGTTTTAATTATGACACAAACTAGCGAAACCGTTACCTATTCCCTTGAATCTGTCCTGAAAGAAATTAAAGATAGCATTAAAGAGGTTAATCAAAAAATTGACTTTCTCCAAAGAGATGTTAATCAAAAATTTGACACCCTGCAAAGAGATGTGGATCAGAAAATCGACAATCTCCAAAGAGATATGGATCAAAAATTTGACAGTCTCCAAAAAGATGTTAATGATTTAAAGGTGGAAGTCACAGAAATCAAAGGAGATATTAAAACTCTTGATCAGAAAGTCGAAACAATGGATAAACGACTAGAAAAAGTTGAAGATAATTATGCAATCTTAGTTAAAGATATTGCTGACTTGAAAGGGTTTAAATCCCTGATTATCCCCATGGTTGTGGCTTTTTTAAGTGCCGTGGTAACTTTGGGATTGCGCGGCTTTTTTCTTGGCAATAAACCTTAAATATATCGGTGAATATTTTAATCATCAAGTTTATTTTGTAATCTACCAATAAAATCCATGAGTTTTTGTATTAATCCTCATTGTCCCAAACCGAAAAGTATCACGGAGAGTCGTTACTGTCAATCCTGTGGTTCCGACTTGCTTTTAAATGGTAAATATCGAGTCACAAATTTATTGAGTGCCAAAGGTGGATTTGGTAATACCTATGAAGTGATAGATGAACGTAAAATACCCAAAGTATTAAAAGTTCTTACCTACGATTCTAGCAAAGCTATTGATTTATTTCAACAGGAAGCCAATCTTTTAAAACAATTAAATCACCCCGGTATTCCCAAAGGAGAAAACTATTTTATTTATCATCCCCGGGAGAGTCAAACTGCTTTACACTGTTTAGTTATGGAGAAAATTGCTGGTATTGACTTAGAAGAATATCAAAAACAAAGAGGATTTAAACCGATTGATTATAATCTCGCTTTGGATTGGTTAACTCAGTTAGCCAATATTCTTCACGAAGTTCATAAACATAAATTCTATCATCGTGATATCAAACCTTCTAATATTATCTTAAAACCCGATGGTCAATTAGTTTTAATTGATTTTGGGGCAGCGCGACAGGTGACTAAAACCGTCCTAGCAGGAGGTAAAAATACAGGAATTTATACCCCCGGATATGCTCCTCCTGAACAATCTCTTGGTCACTCTGTCCCCCAATCAGACTTTTATGCTTTGGGCAAAACTTTCGTCTTTTTGTTAACCGGTAAAGAACCCAGTGATCCAAAAATTTATAACATTAATACCAATGAATTTAACTGGCGTAAATATGCACCAAATATCCCTTCTCGATTAGCAGATTTTATCGATAATTTAATGGCAGAAAAACCTATTGAACGACCGAAAAATACCAAAACTTTGCTAAAAATTATTACTGATATTAAAGCCAATCCCCATCAAACTAAAAAAACTAAAAAAACTAAAAATTCTTCTCCTGAAAAACCTAAAATTATTCCTATTCCCAATCCGGCACTTATTTCTTTAATCGCTGCAATTTCTCCCAGTTATGCTGGGTTTTGGCTCCGTTTCAAAGCCTCTTTAATTGATTCTTTTATCGTTCTTATTATCGCCGCTTTATTAGGTGGTTATATCTGTTTTCGCTTACAACAATGGTCAACTTTTCAAGACTTAAATCTTGATTTTGATATTCCCAAAGAAATGTGGGTTTACTATGCAGCGGGATTAAGTGCAGCTGGAACAACAATTATCGGGTTTGCTTTATTTGTAGCGGCAATTGTTTATAATATTCAAGCCAAAATTAACTTTACTCACGAACATATTGCTATCCTGACTGCTCTTGGTTTAGGAATAGTTATTAAATGGTTATATTATGTTTTATTAGAATATCTTTTTAAAGCAACTATTGGTAAAATGTTTTTTGATTTATCCGTCACCGATAGGGAAGGAAGACGCATATCTTTTGCAAGAGCAAATCGCCGCTACTTACTAAAATATCTCTCCACTGCTCCCTTATATTTGGGCTTTTTACTGGCAGCCTGGACAAAGAAAAAACGCGCCCTTCATGACATGATTTCTGGTACACAAATCCGCAAGAAAAAGTAACCAGATACTAGAAAAGTAGGGAGATGAGAGCGGGACGATAGGATAAGATTAACTACAATAGGGACAAGATATTCCTGCTCGGTAATTGGGGGACTGTTTATCTTGTTCATCGATGGGATGACCGCAAGCGGGACACATTTCATAATGTCCTACCTCTAGATTAGCTGTTAGTGCTACTCTTTGATCAAAAACAAAACATTCTCCTTGCCAAAGACTCTGATCGGCACTAACTTCTTCTAAGTATTTCAAAATACCTCCCTCTAGCTGATAAACTTGAGAAAAGCCTTGATTTAATAAAAAAGCTGCCGCCTTTTCACAGCGAATTCCTCCCGTACAAAAAAGAGCTATTTTTTTATCATTAATACTATCAAAATTTTCCTGAATATACTCAGGAAATTGGCGAAAATGCTGGATTTCTGGGTTAAGCGCTCCCGCAAAAGTACCGATCGCCACTTCATAATTATTACGAGTATCGATAACTACCACGTTCGGCTCTTTCAGCAATTGGTTCCACTCTTCAGTTTTGAGATGAATTCCTGTTTTTTCGAGAGGATTAGCCTTGGCTTGACCAAAAGTCACAATTTCCTTTTTTAAGCGAATTTTTAAGCGTTGAAAGGGCAAATAATCACAAACAGACTCTTTCACTTCTAGATTAGCTAAACGAGTATCGGTTTTTAACCAACTAATCACCTCGGCGATCGCTTGACGGTTCCCTGCGATCGTTGCGTTAATCCCCTCGGCTGCCAGCAGAATAGTTCCTTTAATTCCTCTTTCTTGGCAGTATTTTTGTATTTCTGGCTGTTTTTGACGATAATCTGACAAAGCCACAAACTGGTAAAAAGTGGCGACTAGATAAGACATGGCAAGTAAGGGAAAAATTAACTTGTAATATTTTTCACTATAGGTTATGATAACGAAAGTGTCCTAAAAACCAGATCGGGGGTTTAGCTCAGTTGGTAGAGCGCCTGCTTTGCAAGCAGGATGTCAGCGGTTCGAGTCCGCTAACCTCCATAGTCCTGACTGATTCCCCTGCGCTTGGTGATTAGCTCAAGTCTTCTTGGGGAGACAATTAGCTAGTTAATTATTAAATGATGTCTCGTACCTATCAAGCTACTGGAATCAATCTACAAGGAATGGCCTTCGGAGAAGCCGATCGCCTCTTAACTATTTTGACCGCCGAATATGGTTTAATTAGAGCCATCGCTCCCGGTGCGCGCAAGTATAAATCTTCCCTGCGGGGTAGAAGTGAACTATTTGTGGTCAATAATCTGTTAATAGTCGCAGGAAAATCCCTAGATAAGGTCGTTCAAGCTGAAACTATCGAATCTTATCCCAAATTAAGTCAAAATCTCGCCAAACTCACCGTTAGTCAATACCTCTGCGAACTGGTTTTGGCGATCGCACTGAGCGAACAACCCCAGAGGGAATTATACGAGTTAATCTGCAGCCATCTGGCCAGAATTGAAGTCCTCGACGAGAATGAATACATACTTCCCTACCTTTGTCAAGCAATTTTTCATTTCTTAATAATTGCCGGCTTAGTGCCGCAAGTCCATAACTGCCTGTTGACGGGAAAAGCTTTAATTGGGAACAATTGCCTAGGATTTAGTTTCGAGGCAGGGGGAATAATAGATCTAGCTGCCCTAACAGAAACAATCAACCCGCCCAAAATCGATAGTAAACTGACGTTGCAAGAACTGCAATTACTGCAATGCCTAGGAAAAACAGATTTTCCCCCAGAAGAAAACCTTACCTCAGAACTAGCTTGGATTAACCTCGATCGCCTGCTGCGCAGCTATACTCAATATCATCTGGGAAAAACTTTTCGCTCCTCGGCATTAGTTGAGGGTTTATCTCCCTTAGAATTTTAAACAGATAGCAAAAATCATCATAATGCAACTGTTTGACTCAGAAACTGACGACGCTACGTCTAGCGCCTCCTCCACTCCTGTTTTTAATTCTTCCGATTCCTCACCGAGGCAATCCGACGCAGAAACCATGAACCGCTTGCCTAAACGTGCGCCCAAATCCAATCCCAGTCAGGGTTTTGCCCCAGTGCTAAAAAACCCGCGCTTTCTCATTCTCTGGGCGGGGGGAATTTTTTCCCAATTAGCGGATAAATTCTATTTAGTCCTGATGATATCCCTAATTGCCACCCATTACCAAAAAGCCGATCAGTCGATTAGTGGCTGGGTATCGGCGATAATGATTGCTAATACAATTCCGGCGGTGTTAGTGGGTTCGGTGGCGGGTGTATATGTTGATAGATGGTTAAAAAAACAAGTTTTAGTTATTTCTAACCTTTTACGCGGGGCTTTTGTCCTCGTTATTCCCCTATTATTGTGGTTAGTGCGCGAGCAAACTTTAGCCGTTCCCCTCGGTTGGTTGCCTGACGGTTTAAGAAATTGGCATTACCGGTTACAGGGAGAATTTAACTTACCCTTCGGTTTTTTCCTGTTGTTAGTCATTACTTTTCTTGTCTCCACCTTAACCCAATTTTTTGCCCCTGCCGAACAATCTACCCTGGCATTAGTAGTAAAACGTCGTCATCTTCTACCCGCTAATTCCCTCAGCACTTTAACCACCATGGCGGTATTAATTATCGGTTTTGCCATCGGTGAACCTCTATTAGCTTTTGCTGATAGCATTTTCGGCACTAGAGCCGGACAATTTGACTTAGGAAAAGTGATGATTGTCGGTGGTTTTTATATAATTGCCGGTTTAATTCTAATTATCCTGCGAACTAGCGAAAAATATATTATTCCTACCGCAGAACAGCCCCATGTTTGGGAAGATATCCGCGACGGCATTCGTTACCTCAACAAAAATCATAAAGTTCGTAACGCTCTAATTCAATTAGTCATCTTATTCTGTATTTTTGCTGCTCTATCAGTATTAGCTGTCAGTATGGCCGAAAAACTACCCGGGTTAAAAGCCTCTCAATTTGGCTTTTTATTAGCCTCCTGTGGTGCGGGAATGGCAGTTAGTGCCATTACTTTGGGTTATTGGGGTCAAAAATTCTCCCACACCCGATTAAGTCTCTGGGGTTCCCTGGGTATGGCGGCAGCTTTAATCGGTTTATCCCTAGCAACAAAGAGTTTAATTTTAGCCTTCGCTATGACGGCTTTATTAGGGATTTTTGCCGCTTTAGTCGGGGTTCCCATGCAAACTACCCTACAGGCAGATACACCCCCCGAAATGCGCGGTAAAGTCTTTGGTTTAGAAAATAATGCCGTTAATATTGCCCTCTCTTTACCCTTAGCTGTCGCGGGTATCGCCGAAACTCAATTCGGACTCCGACCGGTATTATTAGCTTTAGCAGTTATGGCAGTTATCGGCGGCGGTTTTACTTGGTATGTTTCTCGCAATTTATCTAAAGATTAGCGGAACTTTTCAGTTATCAGTTATCAGTAAACAGTAATCAGTAGTTAGGAGTTAGGAGTTAGGAGTCAGGAGTTAGGAGTCAGGAGATTGAATAGAAAACGGGTTTCTTGAAGAAACCCGTTTTCTGGATCACCCTATTGCAGACAAAGAGCGAGCTAAGGTTAAGGCGGAATGTCTGCGCTTGTTAATCACTTTAAGGTTAGATGCGGCGAAAATGGAATTAATTTCTGGATTTATTGATACTTATCTCAATCTAAATCCGGTCGAAGAGATACAATTTCAAGAAGAGATTAGCACATTTAGTTAACCCGTACAGGAGGGAGTTATGCAAATTACCACCAGTTGGATGCGTCAAGGTATCGAACAAGGTATCGAACAAGGTATCGAACAAGGTATTGAACGCGGTATTGAACGCGGTATCGAACGTGAAAAGACATTGATTCTTCGTCAACTTAAACGCAAGTTAGGGGAGATTAATCCTGCATTAGAAACTAAAATTATGGAGTTAAGTATTGATGATGTCGAAGCATTAGGAGAAGCTTTATTCGACTTCTCTGCGGTTGAAGATTTAATCAATTGGTTAAATACTTTAACTGCCTAGCTTTGACATTAGCGTTCGCCTTTTGGAGAAAACGGGTTTCTTTAAGAAACCCGTTTTCTGCGATTGTAAGTACAGTATATCACAAAAATTGCTTCGGTGGTTCAAGAGAACTGATAACTGATAACTGAAATGACTAACCCAAATACTGATTTTGATACTCCTTGGAAAGATGTCTTAGAAATCTACTTTGAAGACTTTGTTTCCTTCTTTTTTCCTCAAGCTCACGCGGGTATTGATTGGAATCAAGGCTTTGAATTTCTCGACAAAGAACTTCAACAAGTGGTGCGGGATGCTGAGTTAGGCAAACGTCTCGTCGATAAGTTGGTGAAAATTTATCGTCTTGCGGGAGAAGAGACCTGGGTTTTAATCCACATAGAAATCCAGGGTCAGCGAGAAATTGACTTTGCTGAACGGATGTTTGTCTATTACTACCGCATTTATGATCGTTACAGGCGTTCAGTAGCGAGTTTGGCAGTTTTAGGTGATGATAATGCTTCTTGGCGACCCAATCAATTTGAGCGTGAGTTATTTGATTGTCAAGTGAGTTTTCGCTTTCCGGTCGTCAAGTTGCTAGAATTCAAGCAGCAGTGGTCAGCTTTAGCAGCCAGCCGCAATCCTTTTGCTACAGTCGTGATGGCGCATCTCCAAGCTTTAGAAACTCGGCAAAACCGAAAAAAGCGCAAAGAAGCGAAATTAGCATTAACTAAACGGTTGTACGAACAGGGTTATCAACGAGAGGATATTATCAACCTCTTTAAGTTTATCGATTGGCTGATGAGCTTACCCACTGAATTAGAACAAGAGTTTCAACAGGAATTAAATCAGTACGAGGAGGAAAAAAGAATGCCTTATATTACCAGTGTTGAAAGAATGGGAATGGAAAAGGGGATGATTCAAAAAGCTCGAGAATCTGTCATTGATGCCCTTGAGATTCGCTTTGAGAATGTGCCTTCTGAACTGGTTGATGAGATTAGCCAAGTTAAAGACACTTCTCTTCTAAAAAATCTCCACAGACAAGCGATTACTCTTGACTCAATCTCAGATTTTCAAGGCTATTTAAATCAGTTAATCAAACCTGAATAATTCTGGTTTGTCGCCCAAGAAAACGGGTTTCTTTGAGAAACCCGTTTTCTGGATTTCTGATGATCGCCTGTTGGAAAAAATTTGTAGCGTATTATACAGACTTATACGGTGCGTTACGCTAATGCTAACACACCCTAAGAGTGAGCTAACCCGCTCCACTTTTGTCCACTTTTATTGATTTAATGTCCACTTTTACCGTAAGTCTTGTGGTTCTTCGTTACTTGGTATGGTTCGATAGGGGGGCATAAATCGACTAAATCCTTATCTGGCAAGAGACTTAATTGATTAGTTCGCTCTAGAAAAAAACAATTAACAAAAATCGCTAAATGCCTTTCTATATAAGGG
>NZ_JADBVE010000107.1:0-2559 GCF_020245285.1 Microcystis sp. M31BS1 | reverse complement strand
TACTCTAGCAATTCCTCGTCAGGAAATTCGTTCGAGCAAGAGTTGATCAATTAATTGTTTGGTTTCGTCAGAGACGGTTTTATTAGTGGGATTGATCACAAACGGTTGACCACATTCTTTACCTTGACGTTTGGGTTTTCCCTTAGGAATATAACCATTCTTGATCCTATGGTGAGAACCACAATTAGGACAGGGGAATAGAGGTGAAGGGGGGATTTTGTTCGGTGCTAGACTGATATTTGAGTAAGCCAGACAGGAGCCAGAAAAAGATATTTATCAGAAAAGTCATGAACAAGCTAGAGGTTTAAAGACTGAGCGGGTTCCAATTATTTTTATTCATAAATATTTTACACAATTCATACCAGGTAAGCAAGAGAGCTACGCCACTACTACCGAATCATTACCTATACTTCAACTGGCTATGGTCGGCAAAGTCCGCAAGCAAATTTATATCTTTGTCTTTCATAACTAGCCTATACTCAACGGATTTAGTATTAAGTACCTAAGCAAAATTAATTACACATATCTAACCACCTCTTGCCTCTTGCCCCTTGCCTCTTGCCTATCTTCACTAGGAAATTAATTTTGCACGACTACTTACTCCTAATGAAGAACTATTTTTCAGCCGAGGGAAACCAATTATCATCTAATATTTGTTCTAGGGATATATGAGCGTCTGAATTGAGGTAAAAAAGCTGAGAAACTGATTTAATCGCCACTGGATAAACTTTATCATACATAGCCGCTAATTCTGGCCGTAAGCTGGGACTATCTTCTAAACGATGCTGAATTTGGGCGCGAAAATTGACTATTTCTGCCGCCCAATGATTACCTGACCGTTTTTTTTCTTCTTGCCAATAAGCCAGCTTTAAAAGATGTTCGATAAGACGGGTTAACAGACTCATTAAAGCTCGTCTATCACTTTTCCCCATACTCTCGATTTCTTCAATTAAATTATCCCAATCTACCTGCTCAAAATTGCGCTCTCGTAACTGTTTTACCGTCTCTTTTAGCCATTGATTATAATCAGTTTCGTAGGCAGTTGACGACATAAGACCTCTTGTAAAAATCAAAAATTGTTGTTGGGGTTAGGAGTCAGTAGCCAGTAGTCAGGAGTCAGGAGAATTAAAAATGAGCATTAATCAATTAAATGCTCTATTTAGGGATGTTATGCAATTTTATGTCTATTTTTCTCATTTTTGCACTCTCAAAAATTAATTATGCAAGAACTCTATAAATAATTATAGGGCTTGTTGCTGTGACTAATTACGAAAATGTGTTGCGATCGGTAGCAATTTTATAATTTTCACTTAAAATGGATTGCATAATTGATCTAGAGTAATACCATTTTTCTTTATTCGTGGCAGACATTCTACTCCTTTCTCCCAAAAATGGAGAAGGGTTGGGGGTGAGGGAATTAACCATCTCTGCCATTACTTTAGAAAAATGGTATAAAGTTTCAAGGGAGTTGACTGAAAATGCTTGATTACCGTCTATTGTTATGTGCTATGGCATCTGTTTTACTCGGTCAGTCCGTACAGGCTAAGGATATCGAGTTTTCTGGGGGTGCCAGCGGTGTGGATCCCCTCGGCCATTCTTTTGCGTTTGATGGCACAACCTTCACACTTTCGTCTGGTTCAGGTACATTCAATCCTTCTGGTACTGACATTGGCAACGCGAAAAGCTTTTCCTTTAGTTTGACCAATCCTGCTGTTTTCAATCCAGATCCCGTTAGTGTCCCCAATGCCTGTCCGCCAGGCCAGTATGCAGTTGAGTTACAAGGCAATCCCCTAAAAATTGTCTGCGTAGCCTTCGGGAAAGAAGACGAAGAATTCATTAGATATACATGGCAATACAGGATGCTTCCGGGCGGTGTAATCACTTTCAACGATCCCCGGGGTGCTGGCTTGACCGCTGGGCTTTCCAAGTTTGACTTCACACTAACTTTTCCACAGCCCATTGATGTTAATAACTTCAGCTTTACCGCTAAGTGGTCTGATGTGGCTTCAGTCCCAGAACCTTCGCTGACGACCGGATTACTTCTCCTGGGATTCGTGGGTCTATACTGGACAAAACGTACCTAAATCGGTTCTAGAAATACATAGTCTTTTGACCGGCTAATTTATCGTCAGCAGACTGGGTGCATCTCAATTTTGTAGAAATATCTATATTAGGGCTGGTTGAATAAATCTAAAGACCTTGTTGGATAAGGCTTTAGTGCCAGTACTGGGAGTGAGCGGCGGGAAAATTCAGGTACTTTTTCCCTGAAAATTAGCTAATTGACCCCGGCGGTTCGACAAGCTCACTGTCCACTCGACTGAGCTTGCCGAACGTCCTGAAAATCGGTAAAACCCCACACCCCACACCCCACACCCTGCCCCCACGAAAAACTTTTTCAGCCAACCCTAGGTATCTAGGGTTATACTTTAGACGTTCATAATCTGAGATTTATTAAACTTCTGAAATCGTAGAGTCAGCAAGGAATCCAGTTCTTTTTTATGTTTCAGATGGGCATCATTCAGACATTCATAAATAGCTGAAGAAAAGTCAGAAAAGTTC
>NZ_JADBVE010000106.1:0-8690 GCF_020245285.1 Microcystis sp. M31BS1 | reverse complement strand
CATCTGGGTAAAGGATATGTTGGTAATGACGTAGGAATGACAAACCCCGTGTAGTTGAGGAGCGGAATGACGAGAAATTGTCACGTTCCGTTTTGTAGAGCAGTAGGAGAGGCGACTCTCTTACTGACTTTAATCATCCTTAAAAGGGGACTAAGTACGGTAGGGCATACCGGAACCTTTGGGCTCGATCCAATAAACGCTTGGGGAGAGAATACCTCTACTTTTTCAGAAGCAATTCTGTCTAAGCAAGTAATCTCTGTGAACCAAGAATCCCCGTCTCTTTAGAGCGGGGAGTGTCAAATCGGTAAACGCTGAATATCTCGGTTAGAACCAATCACCACCATTGCTAAATCCTTGTGTAATCTTTCTTGGGGATTGGGGTTAATCTTGAATTTTTCCGCATTACCGACAGCGACAATATTTAACCCATAACGATTACGAATTTCTAACTCTGCTAGGGTTTTACCGTGAAAAGCTTCCGGGACTTTTAACTCGACAATACTATGTTCGGGATCGAGATCAAATCGTTCTAAAATTGATGGTCTAGTTAAACGGTGCGCTAACTCACAACCAGCATCGTATTCGGGAAAAACTACTAAATCTGCACCAACTTTTTTGAGTAATTTTCCATGGATTTCTGTGGAGGCTTTAGCGGCGACAAAATTAACCCCCGCTTCCTTACAATTGAGAGTAGTAATGATACTTTCTTCCACGTATTTACCAATAGCGACAATCACCGTATCGGTTTCAAAAATTCCCGCTTCTCGCAGAGCGTTAGGTTTGGTAGAATCAAGCTCGATCGCATTATCTACTATCCGATCAGATAACGCTTGCGCTACTAATCCTTCGTCAATATCTGTCCCTACCACCTGATAACCTTGTTTGCGTAGGGTTTCACAGACGGCGCGCCCAAATCTGCCTAATCCGATGACGGCAAATTGACGATTTTGGGGACGCATACTACTAAAAAATTTAATTGATTGCATAATTTTAATTGAAGCTGTTACGCATTTAAAATGCTAGTATCAATGAGTGAGGAGACAGGAGAAACTGATAACTGATAACTGATAACTGATAACTGATAACTGATATTAATTATCCCACTAAAAGGTTTTCTTCGGGGTAATTAATAACTGTTGGTTTCGGATCGCCGATAATAGCCGCTATTAAAAGTATAACTCCTACCCGTCCCAGATACATCATAAAAACAATAATTAACTTAGAAATCGGTGATAAAGCGGCGGTTATTCCCATAGATAAGCCGACAGTTCCAAAGGCAGAAACTACCTCAAAAAATAGTTGAATCATTTTAAAATCTGTCTCCACAAATGAGATAGCTAGGGTGGAGATAATAATCGCTATAACCGAACCAAAAACCACCGCCATTGACTTTAAAATTAACGGCATGGGAATGCGTCTTTGATAAAGAGTCACTTCTTCATGTCCCCGTAAAACCGAGCGGGTACAGTTATATAAAATCCTAAAAGTTGTGGTTTTAATACCTCCCCCTGTACCACTAGGACTGGCTCCTATAAACATCAAAGCCATGGTAATTAACAAACCTTCTACGGAAATTTTACCAATATCAATGGTATTAAATCCTGCTGTTCTCGATGTTACCGATTGGAACCAAGCGGCCAGGAATTTATCTTTAAGTGATAAATTAGCTAAAGTGTCACCATTTCCCTGTTCAGTAAGTAGAAAAGCTAATGTTCCTATCACTAATAAAAATATGGTTGTGCTGATAGCAACTTTGTAGTTAAGCGAAAAAACAAAGCCTTTTCGTTTATATTGAAAGCGGTAAATAAACCAAGTGTAAAACTCGATAATTACCTGATAACCGATACCTCCAAAAATGATTAATCCTGTGATAGATAAGTTAATAATAATTGAAGAATGATAGGAAATTAAGTTATCTTTAAACAAGCCAAAACCCGCATTATTCCAAGCACTAATACTATGAAATAAAGATAACCATACCGCATATCTAAAATCATACTTTTGGGCGAAGACAGTTAACATAACAAAAGTTGCTGTTAACTCAAAAACTAAAGTAGTAGCAATCACTGATTTCATTAAACTTTGACTACCTTGTAGGAAAGGTCGATCAAAGGATTCTTGAATTGCTAACTTCTGTCTCAGGTCAAATTTTCGCCCAATTAATAACATTAAAAAAGTGGTAGTGGTCATATATCCCAGTCCACCCACTTGAATTAATAAAGCAATAAATAATTGACCCCAAAAAGAAAAATAAGTACCCGTATCTACCACTGCTAAACCCGTGACACAGACAGCAGAAGTGGAGGTAAAGAGGGCAACAATTGGGTCATTCCAAGTGCCGCTAGTGGTAGAAACAGGCAACATCAACAGGGAAGTTCCCGCTAAAATTACCGCAATAAATCCCAAGCAAATTGTCCGGGCAATCGTCATATAAATTCCTTAGTGAAAGTAGCTAAGAGAAGATTGTTTTTGGGCTAACACTTCTTGATAAACTAACTGTAAGCGATCAATATTTTTGCTAAGAGTGTAAGAGTCTAAAACTCTTTGACGGGCTTTTTGACCTAAAATTGTGGTTAATTCGGGATGATCTCGTAATACAGGCAAGAGAGTTTTTAATTGGGTAATTAGTCCTTTAGTATCTAGAACTATTCCCGCACCTTTTAACACTTCCCCATCGGCACCCACATCCGTAGCCAGACAAGCAACACCGCAGGCCATCGCTTCCAAGAGGGAAATCGATAAACCCTCCACTAAAGAGGGTAAAATAAAGCCGTCAACCCCGCGCAAAATTTCAATTCGTTTATTTTCATCGCCGATAAAACCTAACCAGATAATACCATCTTCTTCCCCATAAAAAGGTTTAAGGGAAGGAGTTAACGGACCATCGCCAACAATGAGCAGTTTGCATCTATCCCCTAAATTGGTTTTTTTCCAAGCTTTCAATAAAGATTCTACATTTTTCTCCGGCATGATCCGACCGAGATAAACAAATAAACAATCAGCATTATATTGCGCTTTAATATTCGATGGTCCTGGAGAATACTTATTAACATCAACCCCATTGGGAATAATTGCTAATTTTTCTTCGGGAACTCCCAATTTAACTAAAAAATCCCGTTGAGAGGTGGAAAAAATAATTACCTTATCGTAATTAGCTAAAAAAGGGGCGTGTAGTTGGTAGGTTAATAATTGGGTACTGGAGATGATATTGCGAATTTTACTATCAAAAGCCGGGTGAAAAGTCGCCACCAGAGGCAAATCTAAAGACTCACAAATTTCTGGTAGCAGAAAATCGAGGGGAGACAGGGGTAAGGACGCATGAACTAGATCGGGTTTCAGTTCCCTGAGTTTATCCTGTAGAACCCGACTCGATTTCAGGGTGGGAATAGTATAGACTTGGGAACTATAGAGACGTGGCAGGGTGATTTCGTCGTAAAAGTCAGGCCAATCGCTTACGGTGGGTTTTTCGGAAGAAAAATGTAGAAAACTGACTTGATAATCTCGATCGAGCAGGGAATTAGTCACTTCTCGCCCATAGGTAACGTTACCGCAAAAAGGAGATTTTTTTCCTAACCAAGCAATGTGCATTCAGATTCTCTTAAGAAAAAGTTAATTTAGCCAAGTATCAGCTTACTAAATTAGTCGTAAAATTAAAAGCTAATAGAGTACCTAAGCAAAATTAATTACCCATCTAAGTCCTCAGCTAAAAATTGCCTTTTGCAAGAGTGCCTATTTGATAGTTAAAATTCTCGGCTTTTTACTGATTGGCCGAGGACTTGCGACGACGACAGCGTTCTGAACAGTATTTGACCTCATGCCAACAGTTTTGCCACTTTTTGCGCCAAGTAAAGGATAAACCGCAAACGGGACAAATTTTACTGGGAAGATCGGACTTCGAGGGCTGACGTGCCATGATTAAAATTAAAAAGTCAAAAACTGCGCCTTATCTATGAGTGTAGATGAAAATAATCAGAGTTCCCCACTCGATCGCCTGAGAATTATTTTAGTTGAACCAGCCGGAGCCTTAAATGTGGGTTCCACTGCCAGAATTATGCGGAATATGGGCTTAAGTCGCTTAATTATCGTCAATCCCGTCTGTGATATCCTTGCAGAAGAAGCGCGACGCATGGCAGTACACGGGATTGAAGTCCTAGAAAACTGTTCACAGGTAGCCACCCTTGGGGAAGCTTTGCAGGGTTGTCATCGCATCATTGCCACCACCTCGAAACCCCGTCACCTGAATACTCCCCTTGAAACACCCCGGACCGCCTTACCCTGGTTACTCACCCCTAACCTAGAATCGGCCCTAATTTTCGGGCCAGAAGACCGGGGTTTAAGTAACAGCGAACTGAACCACGCCCAGCGTTTTGTCGGTATTCCCGCTAATCCTCAATATTCCTCCCTCAATCTCGCCCAAGCGGTGGCGGTTTGCTCCTACGAACTGTACCAAATGACCAGGGAAAATAGGCTCGAAACCCCGGTAGAAACGCTCCCTAATGCCACTTTTGAAGCTCTAGAAGGCTATTATCAGCACTTAGAGAGCTTTTTGCTCAAAATTGGCTATCTTTACCCCCACACCGCCGCCGCTAGGATGGAGAAATTCCGGCAATTTTATCATCGGGCCCGGCCCACGGTGGAGGAATTAGCCCTGCTGCGGGGTATTATCGGTCATATTGAAAGTATCGGGCAACTTTTTCTCGGTCTTGATAGTCTCAAGGGCAAGAAAAAAAATTCTCCTAGCGATTGATAATAAATCTGGATACCCTTGAGGAAAACCGTGACTCGTCAAGTAACTCGTCGTCCTACTAAAGTCCAATCTAGCCCTGGGTCCCCTAGGTCCCTGGACTCAAATAATAAAAAAAAGCCTGTAGCCGTTAAAAGGGCAAAAAAACAGCGTAAACCTAACCTAATCGCTTCTTTTCTCCTTCAGGTTCTTCGCTTCTCTATCCTTGGTGTCGGTTTAGGTGCGATCGCTGGTACGGTTTTAACGGTGGTGGATCCCAGCAAATTACCCCTACACCCAAAACCCACCGCTACTAATTCCCCGACTCCCAAACCCGTCACCCCAAAACCGACCACCTTAGTTTTAAACGAAAATCTCAGCAGCCTTAACCAGAAATTACAGGCTTTAGCGGTCAAATATCCGAAATTACAGGCTGGAGCTTTATTTATTGACCTTGATAACGGTGCTTACGCTAATTTTCGAGAAGATACTATTTTTGCTGCCGCTAGTACGATTAAAATCCCGATTCTGGTGGCCTTTTTTGAGGATGTGGACGCGGGGAAAATTCGTCTCGATGAAACCCTTGTGGCCAGTAAGGATGTCCTGGCCAGTGGGTCTGGGGATATGCAGTATCTAGGAGTGAATAAAACCTATACTGCCCTAGAAACCGCCACTAAAATGAACGTAATTAGCGATAATACCGCTACTAATATGTTAATTAAGCGCATGGGCGGCAAAAAGGCTCTTAATCAGCGTTTTCAAGCTTGGGGTTTGACCAGTACGGTAATTAATAACCCTTTACCAGACTTGGAAGGAACCAATACCACAAGTCCGAGAGATTTGGTGACAATCTTAGGAAAAGTTAATCAAGGGGAATTACTCAGTTTACGTTCCCGCGATCGTCTATTAAATATTATGCAGGAAACGCGCACTCGCACCCTGCTGCCCCAAGGTATCGAGAAATCCGCCGATATTGCCCATAAAACCGGTGATATTGGCTCGATGTTAGCGGATGCGGGGATTATTGATATGCCCAACGGGAAACGCTATCTAGGAGCAGTGATGGTCAAACGTCCCCACAATGATAGTAACGCTAGGACTCTGATTCAACAAATATCGCGCACGGCCTACCAACACTTTAAATGGTATCAAACTCAACCGGCAGCCAAACCGCAACCAGTCGCCCAGTCTTCTCCCTCTCCTAGTCCAGTCGTTAGTCCTAGTCCGGGTAATTAGCCCCTAGGTTAAATTATTGGCTAAAAGACGGGCCAATTGTTCGGCATTTGCCCGGGGGGAAAGACGAGGAAGGATTTTTTCCCCCGTGGCCAGTTTTTGACAGAGGACGGGGATTTCGTACTGATAAGCGTTAAACCAATCCTCTCGACTGGTAATGTCCCTAATTTCTAACTGCCAGTCCGGTTGACGGATTTTTTCTAGTTTCTCTAGCAACCCTTCGCAAAGATGACAGTCCGGTTTACTGTATAAAATTAGTTCTATGGTAGTCATAAATATTTATGTTCATTACCTCCACGATTAGTCTCTCATCAACAATTCTACAAACTCCCACACCCACAACGACTTTAAATAATAATTTAGTTAATTCAGGTTCTCAAGATCTAGTCTATATCGGTGTGTTTCTTCTGGCAATTACCCTGGTCATGGTTATTGGTATTATCAATAAGAAAATTGAATACGCTCTCATTTTTGCCGCCACTCTCACTGTGATTTTAATTGCTTTCCTCTGGTTTTTATAAGTCCTTCAACCAAGGGGATTGAAGGCAAATCCCCCTTAATAAAGATTAACGGCTCTCGTTGATTCACCTTCACCGAATTGTTAAGTAATTCGAGTTCAGACTTGACAAAAATCTCCCTAGGACCGAGCGGAAGATTAAGGAGTGCATCTCACATTTGCAGAAATACCGACAATTAGCAATTATCAGTGACTCTTAAATTAGTACAAAAATATGAACAATCGCGTGTAAGCATCCCACCGAAAAACTAATGCGCTCCGGGGTTTGGGTCCCAACGGGGGGTTTGGGTAGGGTTGATTCATGAATCAACCCTACTATGAATCAACCCTACCCAAAAGCTTGGATTGAGTGATAAAACCGAAAGTAACGCCCAATTTTAGGAGAAAGTTTCCCCTTAAAAATCCCAAATTAGTAGATTTACAAAAATGAGATGCACCCCAAGCAAAACGATCGGACTTATAATATAATTGTATTGATTGTCCCTTGTTGCTAGAATCACCCCAAATTGACTCAATGGGTTTATAAACGATGACAACCCTAGATATTGCTACCGATATTGTCTGTCCTCCCACCGATTTATGGAGTGATGAACCACCCGTGGAAAGTGATCTGCATTTACAACAAATTATTTTATTATTATCTTGTCTTGATTGGCTCTGGCAAGATAGAAACGATTACTATGCCTCGGGCAATTTGACTATTTATTATAACGAAAGACAACTGAAACAGCGAGATTTTTGTGAACCAGATTTTTTCGTGGTTTTAGATACAGAGAAACGTCCCAGGAAAAGTTGGGTCGTCTGGGGAGAAGGGGGTAAATATCCCAATGTAATCATCGAAATTCTCTCCGATTCCACCGCTAATGTGGACAGAAAAGCCAAAAAGGAACTATATCAGCATACTTTCCGGACTCCTGAGTATTTTTGGTTTGATCCTAATACCTTAGAATGGCAAGGATTCACTTTAATCGAGGGACAATACCAACCGATTACCCCCAATGAAAACGGTTATTTATGGAGTAAGCAACTAGGATTATATTTAGGGATTTTTGCCAATAAATTGCGCTATTTCACCGAATCGGGTGAATTAGTCCCCACCCCTCAAGAGTCGGCCCAACAGGAAAGATTAGCCAAAGAACGGGAAAGATTAGCCAAAGAAAGAGAACAACAACGGGCGGAAAAATTAGCCCAAAAGCTGCGAGAATTGGGCATTAATCCCGATGAAATTGCTTAAATATCCAGTTGGGGGTTTTAGGGTGGAAACCATGGCGCAATTTTTCCTTAATTGCTAGGCATTAAGACGAGGAATCCGAAAGTCTGATTATAGCCTAGAAATCATGGCAAAATCTCCACACTGATGTTATGATAACGACCAAGGGTAACAATCTTCAAATATAATTAATGCCATGGTGCAAAAAATAGCTTTTTTTAATCATAAAGGTGGAGTGAGCAAAACTACAACCACTTTTAACCTTGGTTGGATGCTTGCTGAGAAGGGCAAAAGAGTAATTATTGTCGATACCGATCCCCAATGTAACTTAACTGGTATGGCTTTGACTAATGAAAGTGAAGATAGGGAGGAAAGACTACAAGCAATCTAAGTAGGGAGGCGCAATTATTTGTAGGATGGGTTAGCGGTAGCGTAACATAATCGGGCGTTGGGTTTCATGCTTCAACCCAACCTACGTTCATCTTATATTTAATTCCACCCACCTACTTACAATACTTGCTCTAATATTAAAACAGCTTTAGCACCTGCTTTTGAGTCTCAACCGAGATTAATTGAAGCTGTGGAATGTATTCCTATTGATGGTCGTGATAACTTATTTTTACTGCCCAGTCATGTGGGGTTGGCTGAATGTGAAGTTACCCTAGGTCTTGCTCAAGAACTTAGTGGGACAATTCAGACTTTAAAAAATCTCCCTGGTGCGATTACATATTTATGGCTCTTCGGTAATTGTGGCTCTTCGTTACTTGTTATGGTTCGATAGGGGGGCATAAATCGACTAAATCCTTATCTGGCAAGAGACTTAATTGATTAGTTCGCTCTAAATTGACAAAAATCGCTAAATGCCTTTCTATACTTTAGACGTTCATAATCTGAGATTTATTAAACTTCTGAAATCGTAGAGTCAGCAAGGAATCCAGTTCTTTTTTATGTTTCAGATGGGCATCATTCAGACATTCATAAATAGCTGAAGAAAAGTCAGAAAAGTT
>NZ_JADBVE010000105.1:0-3717 GCF_020245285.1 Microcystis sp. M31BS1 | reverse complement strand
TAATTACTTTTTCAAAAAAACACTTTTCTATTTTTTTGTTGGGTATTTTATTCTCTGGAAGTCCCTTAATTGAGGAGGCAGCAGATGGGGAGTGGTCACTGATAACTGATAACTGGTCACTGATAACTGATAACTGGTCACTGATAACTGATAACTGATAACTGATAACTGGTCACTGATAACTGGTCACTGATAACTGGTCACTGATAACTGATAACTGATAACTGAAAAAGGTGGGAATTACCCACCTTTAACTTGATTTTTGCTGAATTTGTCTAGCGACTGCTACGATCTTGGTCTAAGACGCTGACGGGGAAATTATTATAACTAACGTGATGTTTGCTAGTTTTCTGAATTTCTTCTTTGATTTGATCTAGATCAACATAGCGATCGGCTACATTAATTAAACTATCACTGGTCATCGATCGCAAACTAACCACTTCCACTCGCGCACCACGGTAACTGACGGAATCGGCAGCATAGGCCAAATCCCCATCACCACTGACAATGACTGCGGTATCATAGGAACCCACTAGAGCCATTAAATCCACGGCAATTTCCACGTCAAGATTGGCTTTTTTGGAACCATCGGGTAATTGTACTAGATCTTTAGCGATGACTCGATAACCGTTGCGACGCATCCAGAGGAGAAATCCCTGCTGTTTTTCGTTAGTGCGATCAACTCCAGTATAAAAGAAGGCGCGCAAGAGACGAGAACCAGCAGTTAAACGACAAAGTAATTTGGTGTAGTCAATTTCGATACCTAATTGCAGAGCCGCATAAAATAAATTAGAACCATCGATGAAAATCGCCACACGGCCGCGATTTTCTAGCACTTGTTCGGGGGTGAAGACTGGGGCTGTATCATAATCATCAAACATTTTATTTTTCCTCGTTTGTTTGTTAAAAGTTTAGTGTTGGGTGTTTGCCAGTTGTATCCGAAACGACAACAGACCTTAAAAAATAGAGTTATCAAAAAATTCCTTTAGGAATCGTTTAACGGCAGTTCTAGTTTAGAAAAGATCGGTTCAGGTGTTCCTAGTTGTGGATTTGTGGGTAATCCCCATTGACAGTGTTGGGAAAAAGAGACACCATCAGGGGAGTTTTCCCCATCCTCCGACCTGAAAGTATTAAAATCAATAACAAAACCTAGTTGTTGATAAATTTTACTGCTCAAGGTCGGTATTATCGGTGAGAGTAGGTAGGCAGAGAGTCTTACGGATTCCAAAACTGCGTAGAGGACTTGTTCTACCGCTGCTTGTTGTTTCTGTTTAAATAAACTCCAGGGCGCACTCTCATCGATAAACTTGTTACTAGCGCGAATCAACGCCAATATTTCCTCACAGGCTTGATTAAATTGTAGCGCATCATACTTCTGTTCAACAATAACCCCTAGATTGATCCCCATATTCTTAAGACGATTATCGTTGGGGATATCTACGCCAGTCAACTGGGGAGGGATATTTTGGCAGTATTTTTTGACCATGCCTAGGGTGCGATTGAGGAGGTTGCCTAAATCGTTGGCTAAATCCGCGTTAAGAATATTAACAAATCTGGTTTCCTGAAAATCGCCATCCTGTCCTAATTCAATCTCTTTAACGAAATAGTAACGGACGGCATCGGCCCCGTAGCGATCAACCAAATCGAAGGGATCGAGGGTATTACCGAGACTTTTGCCCATTTTACGCCCGTCTTTGGTCAAAAAGCCGTGGCCGAATACTCTTTTGGGCAAGGGTAAACCGGCTGACATTAGCATAGCCGGCCAATAAATGGCATGGAATCTTAATATATCTTTACCGATCAGATGCAGATCGATCGGCCACCATTTGGCCAAGGCATTTTCTAGGGTGGGTTCGTCTTCCGGGTCGAGAAGGGCGGTAACATAGCCAAGAAGGGCATCAAACCAAACGTAGATGGTATGCTGACCATCGTGGGGAATGGGAAACCCCCAAGCCACATTAACCCTAGAAATGGAGAAGTCCTGTAGTCCTTGGTTAACGAAGTTGAGAACCTCATTACGTCGGCTTTCCGGTTGAATAAAATCGGGTTGCTCTTGGTAAATTTGTTCTAGTTGCGCCTGATACTTAGAGAGACGGAAAAAATAGTTTTCCTCGTCGCGCCATTCGGCGGCCAGATTAGTATGAATGGGACAACAGCCATTATCTAACAGTTCTCTTTTTTCCTTAAATTCTTCACAGGCAACGCAATACCAACCCTGTTGGCGATCGAGATAGATATCGCCCTTTTCCCAGACTCTTTCAAAAAATTCGTTAACAATTGCCTGATGACGGGGGGCAGTGGTACGACTAAAGCGATCATACTGGATCTGTAGCTTTGCCCAGAGATTGGCAAAACTGGTGGCGATGCGATCGCAGTGTTCCTGGGGAGCGAGTCCTTTGGTTGCCGCAGTCCGTTCGATTTTCTGTCCGTGTTCGTCGGTTCCTGTAATTAGGAGGACAGAATTGCCCTGTAACCGCTGCCATCGTGCCATAACATCCGCTACGATCGTTGTGTAGGCACTACCGATGTGAGGGATATCGTTGACATAATAAAGAGGTGTTGTTAAAGCAAATGTTTTTCGCTCATTTAAATCATTCATGAAATTTATTTTTTTAAATAGACGAGGCTGCCCCGAGGCTGATCCGTAGATGATTGGGACACAATCCCCATATTTTATGATCCTCTAATTCTGTTTTATCCTTTAGTTGTGATCTAAGTCAATAAAAACAATCTTAAGGCCGATTTTTTTTTTCCATGACGCTGCTTACCCCCCTATCTACCTCTCGTTTAATTCTTGATACCACGCGCACGAGTCTGTTTACCGTCGGTCAAGAAAATCTACCCAGTCAAGGAGTGGCGATCGTGGTAAGTAACCATCGTAGCTTTTTGGACGCGCCGATTTTAATTCAAGCTTTGGGCAAAACTCTCCCGATCGCCTGTCATCACTACATGGGAAAAACGCCGCTTTTGCGGGAATTAATCGGAGAATTGGGCTGTTTTCCCTTTGATACCCCTGAAAAACGCCACCAGACTTTTTTTCGGCAAGCAACAGATTTTTTACAGTCTGGACGATGGATCGGTTTATTTCCAGAAGGTGGATCGCCGATGTTAAATTTGACTTATCCTCGTCAAATTAGCCGTTTTCAAAGCGGATTTGCCCATTTAGCCCTGGGTTGTCCCGTGGAAAATCTATCTGTCTTACCTGTGGCTATTCTCTCTGAGTCGGAAACCGCTATTAGTCCTTTTCCCGTGCGTTTGCTACGCTGGTTAGATACCACGGAACCTTTATTCGATCAAGATGGTTGGCATCCCGTTGTATTTTATCATCGTGTCAAGGTGGCGATCGGTCGTCCCTACGGAATTACTGAGAGCGATCGCTCAGATTATCAAGGTAAACAAGGAAAAAAAGCCCTTAACCGTTTAATTGGTCATTGTCAGTCGGAAATTAGCGATTTATTGCTGAAAGGCTAAGTCAGCAGACAGGAGATAGCCTTGAATCAGTTATCAGTTATCAGTTATCAGTTATCAGATGTGAGTTTTCAGTTCACTGATTACTGTTTACTGTTCACTGAAAATACTGGTTCTTCGTTACTTGGTATGGTTCGATAGGGGGGCATAAATCGACTAAATCCTTATCTGGCAAGAGACTTAATTGATTAGTTCGCTCTAGAAAAAAACAATTAACAAAAATCGCTAAATGCCTTTCTATATAAGGGT
>NZ_JADBVE010000104.1:0-3519 GCF_020245285.1 Microcystis sp. M31BS1 | reverse complement strand
TGGGATTTGTCTTGACCATCGAATAGGTAAAGGTTCTGTGCATTTAGCTAAATAGATTTGTTTGTCTTTAAATTTAAAGGATGATTTGGTAAATTCGGCACTTCCTCCTTGATGTTTTTTCTTAAAGTTAGGATACTTAGTACGACCAGCAAAGAAATTAGTAAAAGCTGTTTGTAAATGTCTTAACCCTTGTTGTAAAGGTACACAGCTTACTTCATTGAGAAAGTTTAATTCTTCTTGCTTTTTCCACTCGGTCAACATTGAAGAAGTTTCAGTATATCCTACTCTTTCTTGTCTTTCATACCAAGCTTGTGTTCTGAGATGGAGAGCTTTATTGTAAACTAATCTTACACAGCCCAATGTGCGCCGCAATAGCGACTCTTGTTCGGGTGTGGGGTAAAATCGGTAAGAATAGGCTTTTTCCATACCTCACATTTTAGCATATATTTCGTAAACGATGCTCATATTTAACAGTAAAGCCGTCGTAGAACGACGGGGTTTCAGACCCAAAATTTTCGATGACGAAAAACGTTAACAATATCCACAGGTTCAGGGATAGCCTCTAGAGAAGGATAGCAGCTTTGACCGTCAATTTGCTTGACCATAGGATTGACAGGATAGACTCGATAACCCACCGCTTGCAGGAATTTGGCCACCTGATAGCTGGCGCGGCTCGATTTCTCGGAATGCCCGACCACTGCGATAATTTTACTATTGCTGAAGATGGTTTTGAGCGCACCATCGTCTCCTTTAATATTCGGCATTGTCCCACCTATCTTAGAACAGAGTTTCGCTTTCCATAAAGATGAAGTGTAACCTAATTTGGTATCGACTTTTGACTCCAGCTTTAGCCACTCTGGAGAACTGACAGCAATGTTTAACTTTTCTACCGAAAAAACAGTTATTACCAATCCCAGTCAATCCCTCGGTATCTGTAGGAAAATTTACCCGATGGTCGCCCCTAAATCCTGTGACTTTAGTTACCACAAAACCTGATGAATTATCTTAGTATTATCATTCCGACTCTTAATGAGGAGTTAAGAATTGCAGCAACGTTAAAACAGATAGGTACGGGAGTAGAAATTATTGTTGTCGATGGGGGAAGTACCGATAAAACTAGAGAAATAGCCGAACAATCGGGAGCGAAGGTAATTATTTCTTCTAGTAAAGGTCGTGCATTTCAGATGAATTTAGGAGCCAAAATAGCAAAAGGAGATATTTTATTATTTCTGCACGGAGATACTTTACTCCCCCAGGAATTTCAAGAACAAATTATCAATACTTTATCCCAATCTGGAATAGTAGCGGGGGCCTTTGAATTAAAAATTGATGGAGAGGAAAAATCCCTGCGTTTAGTGGAAAAATTAGTTAATTGGCGTTCTCGCTGGCTTTCTCTTCCCTACGGAGATCAAGGAATATTTTTAAAAGCCTCAATCTTTGCCGATTTGGGCGGTTTTCCTGAGTTGCCAATTATGGAAGATTTTGAATTAATACAAAGATTGAAAAAAAGGGGTAAAATAGCCATATTTTCTGCCGCGGTGATTACCTCGGCAAGACGTTGGCAAACATTAGGAGTTGGCAAAACTACCTTAGTTAATCAATTAGTTATTATTGGTTATTATCTAAAAATTCCGCCTAGTTTGTTGAAAAGTTTTTATCGTTTATGGTAATAAAGGCTTGCTGAAAAAGTATTTGAGGTCATTGTGTAATGTAGGGGCGCAACGCTTGCGCCCATAATGTGACATTGTGAACATTTTTCAGCCAATATCCAAGAGAGGCAAAGACAATTATACAATCGAAGAAACCCTGCCAAAGAAGAGGTTTCCATGGCGCAAACATTAACAAAAATCATCAAGAATGCGGGGGGGGTAAGCATTACTTATTTGTAGCAGGCAGTACCAGTCTTTTGAAAAATACAATCATATAATCGAGGAAACCATACCAAAGAAGAGGTTTCCATGGCGCAAACATTAACAAAAGTAATCAAAAAGGTGGGGGGGGGTAAGCATTGCTTGTTGGTAGCGGGGGCAACTCTAGCCATCCTAACCCCTTTCCAAGCCGCCCAAGCAATTTTAGGGACAGGGACAGTGACAGGCCATTTTGACAACGCCATCACGCTCCCCGACTCAGTATACACGGGCAACGGAACCGACACCATCGAATGGGGAACGCCTGTAGATGGTTCATTTACCAATCAATTGTCCTTTATTCCTTCTGACTTTACCGATCAGCCCAAGGGTCAAGACTTTGTTGCAGGGCGCTTGTATTACCGTAATGGCGCTGTTTTTGGGGGTACTGGGATTAATGGGGTTGATCTGATAATCAACACCACTTCCTCCGACCCAGATTTCACTCAAACATTGCCATTAAAAATCACGATTGTAAACACCCCAAATGTTGCCGATCCTATCGCTAGTGCAGATTTCATTTACTTTACGGATTTCCCCGATCTCGGTAGTTTCAGGGTACTAGAAGGAGAAGAGACCTATGTAGAAGTTATAACTCAGTTTAATTCCCTCGATCTTGTTGGTTTTGGAGCCGTGGGTGATCCTTTAAAAGGATTTTTATCACCCAGTACCGGTCCAAATCCATTTCCAGCGGTTCCAGAGCCTTCCTCGATTCTGGGGTTATTGGCATTGGGTTTACTGGGGATGGGTTCAGTATTTAACAAGCAGCGAAAATAAATTGACAAGTGTGGGGATGGGATTTTTTCCATCTCCACTTGAGGAAAAATGCGCTCTAGAAACCTTCCAAATTTAACTCTTAATTTGAGTAAACAAATTTTTTTAAATTCCCTGGCAATTACTCAAAAAATTTGACATCTTATAGCGGACAGGTAAAAATAAAAACTTTTCTCTGCCAAGGCACCGATCGATAGGATAATTGATCATCGGAACATCTGCTCTGAGAATATGTCTCTCGATCGCCGTCAATTTCTTGATCTTTTAGGTGCTACCCTTGGCACAGCCACTCTTGCTGGTTTTAACCCTGCCGCTTTTATCGAAAAAATTAGATTTATTCAGCCAACTCTATATAGGGTTTTCATCCCTTGTAACCCCATCCATCGCATAACACAAACCGAAGAACCAGGCTATCTTAGGTTTGGTGGGTAAAATGTATTCTAAGATACAGTCCTGCTGGCGAGGGAGTGGAAGGAACCACTCCAGACACAGAGGACACAAAGATTGATCGCTTCTATAGTAAGTTAAACTGATCACACAAAGAACTGATAGGCTTTTAGCGGCTTGAGAACAAGCTTTATCAATCTATTCATATAATTGAAAATTATCAAAAGCGCACACTGCCGGAAAGCCATTTATTTTTTACCGAAAAATTGGGTTGAAAGCCTCGCCCTTTGAGGGCGACTTTATAGGATGTATGATATACTTTGCACGGCTACAACTTGCATTTTTTACTCAAGGACAATAATATAGTTTAAGAGTCATAATTAGAAGCAAAGCACTCATTAAAAACATGATTAACCTAGAATTCACGGAAGAAGAAAAGAACTCACTGTAT
>NZ_JADBVE010000103.1:0-6492 GCF_020245285.1 Microcystis sp. M31BS1 | reverse complement strand
GAAAAGAAACTGGTCAAACTAATCCTATTGAAAGATTAAATAATACCTTTCGACAAAGGATTTCTCGGCTGGTGAGAGAGAGTCTATCTTTCTCTAAAAAAATGGAGAATCACGTTGGGGAACTGTTTGGTATTTTATCCATGACTACAATGCACAGCAAAGCAAAGGATTAAGCCGCCATCACTACTACCGAATCACCACCCGCAAACTAAAACTCTCCCAATCCACGGCTCTTCTAGGTTCTGTGTGATAAGTTTAACTTACATAGAATCGATCAATCTTTGTGTCCTTTGTGTCTTTGTGGTTCGTTTCACCCCCTCGGTAGGAGGAATGTATCTTAGAATACATTTTACCCACCAAACCTAAGAGAGCCGGTTTTATTTTTTGCCTTTATTAACTTGATTAAATACCTTAATAATCGAGGGCGATTGCACTATAGCAAAATGACAAAACCTTCCTGAGTAAAATGTTTATCATGGGTCAATATCTCGATAATTTCCAGTTCTCGCATCGTCTGCATAGAGATACAATCAATGAGACTATATTCTTTGTCAGGACGATTTTTGTAAAGAGTTAAACCCGCTAAAAATGATTCATGAGTTTGGTGGATTACCTGAATATTGGGGTTTTTTATTATTCCTTGAACAAGTTGACAAGCACGCTGTCGCATCTGACTACCGTGAGCTGAAAAAAAAGTCAAAGTCTCTGCTAAAACTTCTTCAGTTGTCACGAGACAAAATTGTTCTAATGTGCGAGTAATAGCAATTACTTGACCGTGCCAATTATCTCTAGGATTGATGGATGCTGTCCAATAAAATGTATCAGCAAAGATAGTTCTCATGAATCGCTTTTGGGAATACCATAGATATAGTGGTCATGTTCTTGTGCGCCATCCATCGGCAAATTGTTGATTTCCGTTTCGTTCATGCCGGCTGTAATATTTTCAAAAAGTTCGAGAAGCGATTGGGCTGTTGTCTTGCTGGATTCTTCTTCCTGTTGATGCCAATGGGATTGGATGGCTTGTTTTATAGCATCAATGACTGAATCTAAGGAATTTCCTTCTGCTATATATCCTTTAATTTCAGGACTGTAAGCAGAATATTTTCCTTCTCTCTTTTCTATTTCAATACTGACTTTTGATTTCATCGCTCACCTATTTAAATCAAATGAATATCTTAACTCAATTGTAATTTGTAGGAATGGAGATTCGCCAACTGTGTGAATCGCCAGTCGAGGAATATAAAGATTTATTAAATTGTAGCTTTTGATACAATGGGGGGGGAGAAGTGTGTATGATGCGGAAGTTTATCTTAAAACCACTAAAAAATGAAATTTGTTTCATTGCTATCTATCACTGCGCTGACAAGCAGTATCCTGATTGCGACCCCCCAAGCGAAAGCAGCAGTTTTCCTTGACTTGAGTAGCTTTACCCCCGGTGGACCTGGTACTGGGGGATTCGTGGGAACCCTAGGAGGAGTGAACGTTACGGGTTCTATACTCGCTGGTGGCGGACCTAACTTTACGATTTCGGGTATTAACCCGACAAGTTGGCAAGGAACAACAATCAATAATACTACCCCTCAATACAGCTACAGCAACATCTATACTCCATACCAAAGTTTAGGTGATCGGGTAGGTTATACAATGTTTAATCAGACTGGCCAAACTGCTACTTTAAAGATTCAGTTTAGCTCGCCGGTGACTAATCCCATCTTTCATGTTGCCAACCTTGACGGGATGATCTATGATTTTTCTGATCCCAGCAATGGTTCGATCGCACTTAATTTATTGAGCGGTAACGGTGGTGGTGGCGATGGTTTAACAGTCAATACCACGAACAAAATCATCGCCGATGCGGATCCTTTTACTGGCGTTGGTCTTTCTCCCTCCACTCCCCCTCCGACTACTGGTGCTCGTTCCGCTTACGGTTCTGTGGCGTTATTGGGGACTTTTTCCACCTTGAACATCAAGCTACAGGGAAATCCTAGTCTAACAATTGCTGGGGATGGTGGAAGCTTTATTATCTCAACTACAGTTCCCGAACCCTCTACAGTCCTCAGCTTATTAACCCTCGGCACTCTCGGCGCAGCTTCAACCCTCAAGCGCAAACTGAAGCCATAAAAGTCGGCTAAATTGCTTACAAAAATACTATAAATGCCCCTTCATTCAGTCAGTTGAGGGGGTTTTATTTTTTGCCTGTTGCACTGGAGCGACTTCCAAACAAGTTTCTTCAACTTCTTCAGGGGAAATGGCGATCACTATCAGTACAATCAAAAAAACTAAAATCTGAATCGCTGAAGGCAAAGGCAAATGCGACATACCGCACCAAAATCCCTCACGGAAGCGGATAGTTCGCCTGAGAAGGGGTAAAACAGGGAAAAATACCTTTCCCTGTCAATCCCTAAGCGAGGGAGAGAAATGTAAATATTTATTAAATTGTAGCGTAGGATACTTTGACCCCACTAAACAGTATTGGCTATTCTGCTAGATTGAATTGCACGGAGTTTTTCAACGCAAACCATCTTGATCCAATCCTGACGATTCATGTTCTGCAATTGACACTCCACATCTATGCTTCCTAGTAATTCCGGGGGAAAATCAAGATTAATTTGTTGCTTAACCTGAAAATTACCTGTGAAATGCTCAGAGACATCTTTCCCTAGATGTGCTTGTTGAGCAATTTCCTCAATATCTTTAATTTCAGTTGACTGTTTCCTCATAGCTTTTGCGCTCCTGTTTAGTTGATTTCCAAGCGGTGACAACCCAAATGTAATCACCGACTTCATCGACTCTGTATTCTACGATGAATGTTGTTAACGTTCCGCCCGCAAAGCCAACAATCCGATATTGTTCTGGCTGCTCAGAGCGTTGGTCTTCGATGTAAGGTTTGTAAAGCAGATCGTTTAACCGAGTGAAGTCAATGTCACGTTCTGTTAAAACTCGCTGTCGTTTGGCTTCATCCCATTGAATACGCATGAGATACCCGAAATCAATGGAGAAAAATTGTTTTCACCCAGTCTATGCTAACCCATCGCTCCCGAAGGCGAGGGACTAAGGGGAGAGAAATGTAAAGATTTATTAAATTGTAGCTTTTGATACAACGGGGGGGGGAGGAGTGTGTATATTCTGCGAAGTTTATCTTATAGTCCTTTCAGACAAGTCTGATACACTCTAGACCAGTTAAACTCTTATGGACTCTGGCATTGATATTCTCAATCTTAATTGAAATGACTATATTGTAATTTTATGCCATAACGGAAGTTAATTACAGCAGTTATCTTAATGGTGAAATAACTTCTTTATTTGAGGGGTAATTTTAATCAGTGGGGAAAGGGCGCTAATTAAGTAGCTGGTTATAATTAAATTGAAGATAGATTTTAGGTTCGATCCCCCCTTAATCCCCCCTTGATAAGGGGGGAACTGATCGTTTTTAACACCTACCTACTTAAGGGTTAATTCTCGCACCGATTCCCCTAGATTTAATCTCAATCCCCTAGACAAATACCCAAACCCCTGGCGGTTTTGACTAAAGTTTCTTCGAGATCGACGATGCGATAGGTTTTAATCGCCTCCTCAATGGGAACACTGACCACTTGCCGATTTTGCCAGGCCACCATGCGATCGAATTCTTCCCGGGCGATCAGATCCACGGCCGCCACGCCAAAAGCCGCCCCCAGTAGGCGATCCATTGGAGAAGGAATGCCCCCCCGTTGAATGTGGCCCAGGAAAGTCACTCTCGTTTCGGCCCCGGTTTCCCTGGCAACTTCTTCGGCTAAATAGCGACCGATACCCCCGAGACGATCTTCTCCTAGGGCTTTCTTTTGCACTAGGCGATCGCCAGTTTCGGTACGCACAGCCTCGGAGACAATAATCAGAGAAAACTGTTTATCCATACGCTGCCGCTGCCGGATCTTCTCGCAGACCTTCTCTAATCGGTAGGGAATTTCGGGAATGAGAATGATATCGGCCCCTCCCGCAATACCGGCAGCCAGGGCGATATGGCCAGCATCTCTACCCATAACTTCTAGAATCATCACCCGGTTATGACTAGCGGCGGTAAAATGGAGGCGATCGAGGGCTTCTGTGGCGATATTAGTAGCTGTATCGAAGCCGATGGAGACTTCTGTAGCTCCCACATCATTATCGATGGTTTTGGGAATACCAATCAGATTAATGCCTCCCTGTTGGGCAATACGGCGCAAAATCGCCAGACTACCATCGCCACCGATGCCGATCAGGGCATCCAGTCCCAGACTATGATAGCCGTCGATGATGTCCTGAGAGCGATCGATCAGGGTTCCATCTGGCATCGGGAAAGCGAAGGGATCCCCCTTATTGGTAGTACCGAGAATTGTTCCTCCCATCACTAACAGGCGATCGACTCCTTCAATATCAAAGATCGTGGTTTTGGGGGGACGGTTAATTAATCCGTTAGTTGCTTCTCGAATACCCACCACTTCCCAGCCATAATTGCCAGTGGCATGGTGGACAACGGCACGAATGGCGGCATTTAAACCCGCACAGTCGCCACCACTGGTGAGAAGTCCAATTCGTTTTTTTTCACCCATAGCTTTAGCTTTTTGTCAGGAGATTAACAAATCTATATTTAGGGAAAAGTTGCGGATAATGCCTAAAAATTAAGAAAGTTTCTAGATCGTCCCTGACAGCTAGGGGAAAAATCCGCCCTCATCCCCTCAGTAATCGATCACGAGCAGGGTATGCAGGGCGACACGGATTTCCATTATACTAGAAAGTATATAGCAATTTTAGGGCATTTGTCAACCCTAATATACGAGAAATTTTCTGATAACTGATAGCCAATCAATTTAACTATTTACTGCTTGCTGAAGACGGGATAGATCCCAACCTTTTTGATTAAGAAGTAGCCAAGACTGCATTAAATCCGGACCATGTAACTCCCCCATCAAAGCGGCGCGTAGAGACTTCATCACTAGACCTTTTTTCACCCGATGGGCTTTAGTTGTTGTCTCCACAATACCCTTAGCAACTTCTCCAGTCAAATCGGGACTAATAGCGGCGAGAATATCCTTGATAATATCCTTAACTCCCTCTAATTGTAATTGACTCAAAGCCTCCTGATTATAATTAGCCAGAGGGGTTAAAAGTAAGCGACTTTCAGCCACAGCATCGCTTAAACGAGTTAAACTCGGACCGATGAGAGTAGCCAAACCGACCAACCAAGCTCGATCGGTTTCAGCATCAAAACTATACCCCGCTTCTTGCCAGTAGGGAAGGAGTAAAGGCACTAATTCCTCACCGGTTAAACGATGGAGATATTGACTATTAATCCAATCCAATTTCGTCCAGTCAAATTTTGCCCCTGCTTTATTTACCCGTTCTAAACTAAACACTTCAGCGGCCGTTTCAAGGGTAAAAATTTCTTCAGTGGAATCGGGAGGAGTCCAACCGAGGAGAGTCATGTAATTAACCAAAGCTTGCGGCAAAAAACCCAGTTTTCGGAAATCATCGATCGAAGTAACTCCATCCCGTTTAGATAACTTGCGACCCTCCTGATTTAAGATCAAAGGAGTGTGGGCAAACTCTGGCACTTTTGCCCCTAAAGCTTCGTATAAAAGAATTTGTTTAGCGGTATTAGCGATGTGATCTTCCCCACGAATAACATGGGTAATTTCCATCTCAATATCATCAACAACTACCGCTAAATTATAGAGAGGCTGACCGAAGTTTTCCTCGGCATTTTCCGAGGTACGAGCGATCACCATATCCCCCCCTAAATCACTACCTTTCCAGATAACTTTTTCCCGGATTAAATCCTGCCAAATAATTTCTCGATCGTCATCAATAATAAAACGAATTACTGCTTTTCTCCCCCCTTGCTCGAATTGCGCTTGTTGTTCGGGGGTGAGATAACGATGACGATTATCGTAACGGGGGGCAAGATTGCGGGCTTTTTGTTCTTCCCGCATTTTTTCCAATTCTTCCGGGGTACAATAACAACGATAGGCTAAACCTCGATCGAGCAGGGTTTGAATAGCCTGACGATAATAATTAAGGCGTTGAGTTTGAAAAAAAGGACCTTCATCCCAATTCAGTCCTAACCATTGTAGGCCCGCTTGAATATTTTCCGTATATTCTGGTCGAGAACGTTCTAAATCTGTATCTTCCACGCGCAAGATAAATTTACCCCGGTGATGATGGGCAAAAAGCCAGTTAAACACGGCTGTGCGTGCTGTTCCAATGTGTAAATTTCCCGTGGGACTGGGGGCAATACGAACTCTCACTGTCACGATCTAACTCCTAGGTTTTTTGCGGCAACGATATCCCATATTATTGCAAATTCTCCTAGGCAAACTCTCGAAATTAAGAAAATTAAGGTTCTTCGTTACTTGGTATGGTTCGATAGGGGGGCATAAATCGACTAAATCCTTATCTGGCAAGAGATTTAATTGATTAGTTCGCTCTAGACAAAAAACAATTAACAAAAATCGCTAAATGCCTTTCTATATAAGG
>NZ_JADBVE010000102.1:0-9210 GCF_020245285.1 Microcystis sp. M31BS1 | reverse complement strand
TAAATCCTTATCTGGTAAGAGACTTAATTGATTAGTTGGCTCTAGAGCAAAAACAATTGACAAAAATCGCTAAGTGCCTTTCTCTATAAGGGTTCCATCCCTTATAACCCCCGTCCATTGCATAACACAAACCGAAGAGCCATATTTTTCTCGCAACTTCGGTTGACAAATAGAATCACGACATTTATTAAGAACAATAACAAACCAACGAAAATCCGCATTATCTTCTACCCCTTCAATACCGTTACGAGTGGCAATAGATTCAGCAGCATCTGCT
Organism: Microcystis sp. M31BS1; assembly: GCF_020245285.1. Taxonomy (NCBI): domain Bacteria; kingdom Bacillati; phylum Cyanobacteriota; class Cyanophyceae; order Chroococcales; family Microcystaceae; genus Microcystis; species Microcystis sp. M31BS1. Next base: position 8,933 of record NZ_JADBVE010000102.1, on the reverse strand, counting down.
AAATCTCCCTCCCATTCCTCAATAACATCAAGCGCACTTAAAACATTCTCATTGTCCGCAAATTCAATACGGTACTGAGCAATTTGTTCTGATGTTAACTGCGTTGTGTCTGACATAATACTATCCTTAAAGCTAAAACCAATTTTTTCCCATTATCTCACCTTATTAGCTCCTAATCCCACCAAATGCCGTCAGGACAATCCCTAGCTTTAGGTTGTCCCCGACTTTATAATCGTCTCGTCGCTAACGGTTTTGACTTTACCGATGGCAAATTAATCCCATCAAGATTAGCTTAGAAGACTAAGAAGAAGCGAATTTTTGGGGGTGATAATTTACTTTTGTCAAAAATCATTACATATTCGCAACAAAATACACTTTTTTGAGCAAATTAATATACCATACTTAGACAAGGCGATCGATTATTTTGGCCGCCGAGATTTTTAATCATTATAAGATTGTTTCCCTAATCGCCAAATTAACAATTACATACCGAAAAACAATGACAGCAGAATTTAAGTTTATTCCCCTGCAATTTCACTGGGTTGCTATCAATCCTAAACCGATTGGGGTTGTCTATTTTATCGGTGGTGCTTTCTTCGGCACTTTTCCCAATCTGTTCTATCGTTATCTACTCAAACAAGTCTTTGAGCGGGGCTATACTATTATTGCTATTCCCTATCGTTTTACTTTTCGCCATTGGAATGTTTCCATAGAAATGGTCAAAGATTTGATTGGATTGAGAAAGGCTATTTATGAAGAAGCTAAGTTTTTAGGCTATGAAGATAACCTTGATTTGTATTTAGAGGATCCGACTGCTGGTAATCCTAATTATTTTTGGATGGGCCATAGTTTAGGGTGTAAATATATCTCCCTTTTAGAAGTTTTAAGTGATGTGGAAAACACAGAACTAGAACAGGTTTTGAGGGGTTGTGTCGGCAAAAATCAAGCCGAAGATATCCAAAAATCGCTGAATAATACCGATATCCATGCCGTATCTCTGAAAAATCAACCCTCACTTTTACTGGCTCCTGTAATTGCTGGCATAGATAGCGCAATTCCCATAGCTGCCCTAGCTAAATTAGTGCAAAGTTTGGGTTTAGACGTACAGCCAAATGTGCAGGAAACCCGTTGTTTAATTAGCAATAGTAACCTATTTCGACTCTTGGAAATTATCGCATTTGCTAAGGATCTACAGGCTAAAGATACGGTAGCCTGGTTCATTAAAGAACTAAGTCAACAACTCTTAAAACCAGTAGTTCCCTTAGCCAATCGCGGCCATCTAGCACCCCTTGGCTGGCGCAATGGCGACCAAGAATTAGCCGATAATGTGATTAAATCAATTCAGGAATTACGCGCTAAACTCATCTCCTGTTATCCCCAAAGTCAGGAAAAAGAGGAAGTCTTAATGAAAATGATTTCTGAACATTAATCAATTGAGGATAGGGAGAGGTTACTAACAGTCAATATTGCCACCTGAATCGCTTTTTTTATGGCTTGTTGTTTGCTTTCTAAACTAATCCCTTCCTCTTTGCTTCTTTCGGCAATCACAGCACAAATACAAGCGGCAGTAAATCCATAAACCCCCGCCATTTTCAATAAAGTTCCCGCTTCCATTTCATAATTGAGAATATTTAAACGTCGATATTCTTCCGTAATTCCCTCTAAATGACGCTGAAGATAAGGATTAGCAGAAGACACAATTCTTTCCTGTCCTTCATAAAAACTATCCACAGAAGCGGTAATACCTACATGATAATTTACTCCCAAAAATTGAGCCGATTTGACTAGAGCAACTGTCAAAAAAGGATCCGCCACTGCGGGATATTCCGGAGGAGCAATATCATTAGCTGCACCTTGCCTACATAAAGCCGCTTGCGAGATAATAATATCACCAATTTTTATTCTATTTTGAATTGCGCCACAAGTACCGATACGAATAATAGTTTTAATTCCCACCTGTATTAATTCATTAACCACAATACTCAAAGATGGCGCACCCATGCCACTGGTAGCCAGAAGAATTGGGGTAGAATTATCTAGGTAGCCAAGATAACTATTTAATCCGCGATAATCCGATAGTAAACGTGCATTTTGTAAATAAGTTTCAGCAATATAGCGCGAGCGTTCTGGTTCCCCCGATAATAGGGTGATAGTCGGTTTTGCCGTGCCTAAATCCTCAAGGCTAAAGTTGAGATGATAGGGTTTTTGGTGAGATAAGTTATTGGACATTTAAATCAAATTAAGAGCAGTTACTTTGGTTAAATAGGCTTTTAGTTATTATAACAACTTTAGGTTTTAATTAAAATTAAATATTTAATTATTGACAAAAGAGAATCAAGCTTAAGGACGACTATTGATGTTAAGTTCTTGCACTAATTCCTGTACTGTGGTTGAGGGATTGGCATCAAAAGGATGTTTTTTGGCTTCATCTCTATCTTGAATAAGTTTTGCTGCATTAGTGATTGCTGTTGTCTGGTATGGCTTTAATTTTTCGTACATATCCTCTCGATTTTTTGCATATTGTTCTTTTTCGTTTAATAATTTACACTTTTTCATCTGAGTATTTAAAATTTTTGGGTATTCACTTCGGGATGTGGCAATATCCAGATATTGAAAGTGTAAAATAAACCAAATTTCAAAAGCTTCATTAGAATAGGCAATCTTGACATTATTTTCTTTAGCCAGTCTTTCTGCTTGATTAAATTGCTCTTTAGAACAGTTATCTTTATCAAAAACACACCAGATTTGATCAAATGAGTCATCTTTTTTTAGATTATCTATAATCTGAATAGCTTTGTTGACTAAACTCAAGCTATTTTTACCTTCACCTCGCACCGTAACTTCAATTGTCTTAGGAACATCAAAAGCCTTAAAATAGTTAACTTCAGTTTTTTCTCCCTCGCAAACAATTAAAAATCTTTTTCTTGTTTCTCTAGTCTTAGTTTGACGACGCAAATAATCAGAAGTATTCCTGTTGTTACTCATACTAATTACCAATAATTGTACTTAAATCACCAATAAAAGGTATTGCGCCATAACGACCTTGAATATAATCTTTTTCAAAGGTATTATTATTAATATCAGCAAATTCCACCAAAGAATATAAATCTGTTGCTCCTTGATGATTTTTTTCGGTAAACCAAATTTGATCCCTCCTTAAAAATTTATGACTAAGTAAATTAATATCGTGAGTAGTAAAAATAAGTTGAGCATTTTTGGGATTAGTTTTCTGAGAATTAAATAATTCGATTATACTTCTAGTCATTGAAGGATGAAGTCTGGCATCCAATTCATCAATTACTAAAACTTCCCCTCTTTGCAAAGTGTCTAAAATCGGTGCTGACAGAGCCAAAATCTTTTTAGTTCCATCAGATTCATGTTTGTCCATATCAAAAATTTCTAACTCAATCATTTTACCTGTTGAGTCATACTTTGGATGATAGGTTTTTATGGTAGCGGACTTTATTTCACCGCTAGAGTGACTGATGATATTTCTGACAACATCCGGTAAATCTTGCAGGAGACTGTCTAAGGAAATTTTTCTGCTTTCTATTTCTAGATTGTCAATACTTAAATCTAATTTTTTAATTAACTTAGTCACATCATCAATCAAATCTTGTCTATCAGAAAGATACTCAAGCGTAATCTCTTTTAAGAATTCCACATTTAACCCAGACACAACACCTAAGTGACTAAACCAAGAGACAATTTCCACCGCTAGAGAATTATTAAATTGAGCCGCTAGTGATAAAAACAGAGTATTTTTTTTTGTCAATCCTCTTAGTATATTACCTTGTTCAATATTTTTGCTATATTCTATTTTATCGTCTTGCCGATTAAAAATTTTAGTTTCACGACTTCTGGGCGTACAAAATAACCATTCGGAAACTACTCGCTTTTGAGTTACTTCAAATCCATATCTATAAGTTTTGTTTTTTAGCTGAAAAACTATTTCAAAAAAGGATGGTTTATCAACAGTTTCGGTATTTAATCTAAAGGGTTCCACATCTATTTTGTCAGTGATTTGTAATTTTGCAGAATTCATGACAAACCATCGCACAAAATTGAATGCCAGAATTAAATTACTCTTACCACTGGCATTTGCTCCATAAATAGCGGCACTTTTAAGTAAACTAAATTGTTGATTAACCTTAAAAACATTATTTTTATCAAGCTCATCATTACCACAGGCATCCTCCGCAGCTACCATGCTGAGAGTGACTACATCTTTAAAAGAGCGATAATTGCCGACACTAAATCCGATGAGCATTGCATATTAACCCTAACAGTCTCTAAGGAATAAAGGAGACGATACTTTTATTTTATGCACTTGTTGAGCATTTGAACAAGAATTGTCCTCAGAATCAGCAAACAATCACTGGAAAAAAGGCAAGGAAAATCAATTCCTTACCTGATGACTGTACACTTTTGACAACAAAATTACACTTTTGCTGACTCTTTAACTAACTTGTCCCAACCCAATTCCTTGAGGTTATTGTTGCGACGCAGGGGACGAGTAGCTAATTCTAAAATATCTCGCGCATTGGTAAAACCATGAATTTGAGCAAAAGTAAATTCTACCGACCATTTAGTGTTAATTCCCCGCGCTTCTAAGGGATTTGCATGGGCCATTCCTGTAATCACTAAATCGGGTTTTAACTCGTAAATGCGCTGAATCTGATTGTAGTTATCAGGTTTTTCGATAATTTTCGGGATGGGAACACCCATATCATTACAGGTTTTTTCTAGTAATGCTAATTCGGCCGCTTGGTAGCGTTTATCCATGTAGGGAATACCGATTTCATCGCAAGTCATCCCGCAACGAATTAGGAAACGCGCCAGAGAAATTTCTAGTAAATTATCCCCCATAAAGAAGACCGATTTACCGCGCACAAGTTGCAGATAATCCTCTAAACTTTCCCAAATTTTTGCCTCTCTTTCTTCTAATCCCTGCGGTTGTACTCCCAAAACCGAACAGATTTTTTCTATCCAAGCGCGGGTTCCATCCGGACCGATGGGAAAGGGTGCGCCAATTAATTTACACTTACGACGACGCATTAAAGTGGTGGCAGTTCGTGATAGAAAAGGATTGACACCAGCGACATAATAACCTTCTTCAATTACTGGTAATTCAGTAAAGCGTTTGGCCGGCAACCAACCATCTATTTTAACTCCTTGTTTTTTCAATTCTAGGGTTAAATTAGTCACAATTGGGTCGGGAACGGAACCAAATAAAACTAAAGGATGATGGTCTTTATATTCCGATTCTTCCTGTTTAATATCTTCTTTTTTACGTCCAAAAGTTAAGAGTTTCTGGATGGCATTCCGTTCTTCTTTTTCATCTTCGTGCTTAACTTTTTCGGGACATTTATGCACCATGGAAGCGAGGACGGTATCTTCTCCTTGGGTAAAGGCATAATCTAAACCATTAGCGCGTGCTGTCACGATAGGAATACCGATTTCTGACTCTAGTTTCGGTGCTAATCCTTCTAAGTCCATTTTGATGATTTCGGTGGTACAAGTACCAATAAAAACGATAACGCTAGGGTTTCTATCTCGTTTAATTTGTAAGCAGAGGCGTTTTAGTTCTTCGTAGTCTTTTAGTTGAGCGGAAATATCCCCTTCTTCTAATTCAGCCATAGCATAACGCGGTTCGGCGAAAATCATCACCCCCATAGCATTTTGCAGGAAGTAACCACAGGTTTTTGTGCCGATAACAAGGAAGAAACTATCTTCGATTTTTTGGTATAACCAAGCAACACAGCTAATCGGACAAAAGGTGTGATAGTTGCCAGTTTCACAATCAAATTGTAAAGCGCTCGGTTCTTGAGTGGCGGTCATGTTTTTTGGTTCTCCTTTAACTTGGTTTATTTAGGTTTTCTCGTTTTATCTGTTCTCTAATCTTTTGTAGTTTACTATCTTCTGATGGATTAAAAATTTCTAGTTTCTTCTTCTGACGGATCAAAATTCAATCCTCAGACTTCTACCAGTTTGTCCCCATCGGAATTAAGCTGACAAAAGAAATACATACATACTGATAACTTAAGTTCTAAAGCTGCATCGAGTTGGGTGGTGGGCCCGTGGGTAGGGTGGGTTAGGCGACGATAAGTTAGGCTATTAACTAATAAGTTAATTATTCGCCGTAACCCACCCAGAAAAAGAGTTTATTGGTGATTATTGGTGGTTATTGGTGGGTTACGCTGTCCCTAACCCACCCGACAAAATAATCTAAACCATCATCAGGTCTAATTCTTCCTCGGCGTTAACTTTCGGTTTATCGGCATTAAGATAGAAATCCGATAATAAAGTGAATAATTCCCGGTCGGCAGATTCTTTGGGAATAACCCCTTCTGGTTTGGCTAAAATCTGATCGGCAATATTGAGATAATAGTCACAAACGTAACTTAACATCGGGTCTTTGTCGGCCATTTCAAAGAGAGTTTGACCTTTAACTCTGGAGACGCGAATATCTTCAATTAAGGGTAAAACTTCTAACACTGGCATGGGAACATGATCTACATATTTATTAATTAAATCGCGTTTTGAGGTGCGATTACCAATTAATCCGGCTAGTCGCAGGGGATGGGTGCGCGCTTTTTCGCGGACGGAAGCGGCGATGCGATTGGCGGCAAAAAGAGCATCAAAGCCGTTATCTGTGACAATTATGCAGTAATCGGCGTAATTTAAGGGTGCGGCAAATCCTCCACAAACCACATCCCCCAAAACATCGAACAAAATCACGTCAAATTCATCAAAAGCGTTCAATTCTTTTAATAATTTCACCGTTTCCCCGACGACGTAACCGCCACAACCGGCACCGGCCGGAGGCCCCCCCGCTTCCACGCATTTGACACCACCGTAACCGTCATAGATAACGTCTTCGGGCCAGATGTCTTCGTAGTGAAAATCTTTTTCTTGCAGGGTATCGATGATTGTGGGAATCAGAAAGCCTGTCAGGGTGAAGGTGCTATCATGCTTGGGGTCACAGCCTATTTGTAGGACTTTTTTGCCTCTTTTGGCTAAAGCGGCCGAAATATTACAGCTTGTTGTCGATTTACCGATGCCACCTTTTCCGTAGACTGCGAGTGTTAAAGGCATGGAAGTTCTCCTAAATGTGCGCTTGAATGGTGAGTTTGTTTATCAGTGCTTTGATCCCAATTATTGACCATCTCCCCACCCCTTGGAAAGAGGCTCAATTTTTATCTGCTATAGCTAGAGTGAGATTGAACGCTTAAAAATTAGATAAATAATCTTTTAAAGCTTATAAAGTTTTTTAAAGTCATAAAAACTTATAAAAACAGTTTTATGTATATATTTACTTTAAATAAAAACAATAAACAAAAAACGCCAAAGCTTGACAAAAACTCGATAAACAGGGTTTTACCGTGCCAAACCCAGACAAAAAAGGCCAAGGTAGAGCCAGTCTAGAGACTGATGTCAGATTTTCGTGAATAATCATTACAATTTTCCCCGTCAGCAGATTAAATAAATCGATCCTGAGAAGGATGCCGAAAAAATCTGTAGTACAATTAGAACAAAGTACCTCTAGGGTTTCCCATGCGAGTTAAGCAAAAAACGCTGACTACACTCTTATTAGAGAATAAAGCTCCTAAATATCGTCCTTTTCTGGCGTTTTTTCTGGCTGGGTTTCCTTTGCTGTTTTTAGCATATTTGGTTTCTTTCCAGCGCGCTTATCTCAACTGCATGAGGTTAGGCACAAAAAGAATAGATTGTCAATATGTCCAAGAGTATAATTTTCCTGTTTCTAGTCGGGAAAATTTTTCTTTAACTCACATTAAAGCTACGGCTGTCTATCAGGAAGTTTTTATCAGTGTTGAGCAGGAAAAAACTGTTAATAACACGGTTTTATTGGTCGGAAGAAATAACCATCTCTACATCGAGAATTTTCGGGATGTGCAGTCAGCTAGTGATTTTAAAACCCGATTTGAGAGTTTTGTGAATATACATCAAACTCAGAAAATTATTGCCAAAAGTCCCTTAGATACCTTGTCAGCACTGCTAGAACACCACCATAATTATCCCTATTATCTCTGGGGTATGTTATGCTTATTCTCTGGTCTATTGTTACCTAAAATGTCGGATGAATGCCCCCGCTAAATTTTTCGACAAGATACTCACCTTTGCGGTGGATAAAATCAGACCAGAATATCAATGACCCTGAGCGAAGTCGAAAGGTCAGCAACGGAGCATCGATTTAATACTACCATCTATGGGTAAACTGTGTTATAATTAAACTATCCAATGGTCGAGAATTGTTAGATGCTAGTCGTAGAAGCAAAGCTAAAAAACGGAACACCAGAGCAATATCACCGGCTCGATGAAGCTATTAGAACTTCTCAGTTTGTGCGTAACTCTTGTGTTCGTCATTGGATAGAAAATAAAGGAACAACCCGCAATGATCTCCAAAAGCTTTGTGCGGTACTAGCTAACAATAAAGAGACACCTTGGGTTAATAAATTAAACTCTCAAGCTCGTCAATCGGCTGCTGATAGAGCCTGGCAATCAATTAATCGGTTTTACCAGAATTGTCATGCCAAGATACCGGGAAAAAAGGGGTTTCCTCGGTTCAAAAAGCATAGCCGTTCGGTTGAATATAAACTAACAGGATACAAACTATCTGATGATCGACGTAAAATTAGATTTACTGATGGCTTTAAAGCAGGAGAATTTGATTTATGGTGTAGTCAAAAGACGTTAGTTTATTATTCAGAGCAACAGATTAAACGGGTAAGAGTTGTTAGACGTGCTGACGGTTATTATTGCCAGTTTCTGATTGACGTAGAACGGCAAGAATACCATAAACCGACGGGACAAATAACAGGAATTGACTTAGGGTTAAAGGAATTTTATACCAATGCCCAAGGTAATACTGTAGAGAATCCACGTTATTTAAGAAAGTCAGAAAAACGACT
>NZ_JADBVE010000101.1:0-4861 GCF_020245285.1 Microcystis sp. M31BS1 | reverse complement strand
GTTATCAGTTATCAGTTATCAGTTATCAGTTATCAGTTATCAGTTATCAGTTATCAGTTATCAGTTATCAGTTATCGGCTCTTCTGGTTTCTGTGTGGAAACGAGGTCTATACTGATAGAATATCCGCAAAATAGTCTTAAAAGTCTTGTCCAGTAAGCATTTCACGATTCCATAAGCAAAAATTATCACACAAAGCCGAGAAGAGCCAGTTATCAGTTATCAGTTATCAGTTATCAGTTATCGGTACAGCTGACTAAAAAGCTGATTGCTAACTATAGAACGTAGGTTGGGTTGAAGCATGAAACCCAACACCCGCTCATGTTACGCTACCACTAACCCATCCTAACAAATAATTGTGCCTCCCTACTTAGCTTAACCAATGAGGTTTTAGATTCGGCCCTTGTGAATAAGCTGAGATAGACTAGCTTGAGATGAAAATTTGGGTAAGAAAATAGGCAATGGCGGCGCTACCAATCGGTACAGTGAGATTATCTATACCTAGTTTCGAGAAAGTTTCTAGAATAGTAGCTCCGATCGCCGTTAATAAAGATACTAGAATAATTGGCGGATTAATGCCATTAATAAAAGATAAAATAATCAAGCTGACTAGAAAGCTGACTCCTAACATAGTCAGGGAACCTTCCAGACTTTTGCCACTGCCGAAAATTTTGTAGGGATGTTGACCAAAATTTTGTCCCACTAGGGCTGCTAATCCGTCTCCTAAAGCCATAATTAAAATACCCATTGCTGCGTATTCGGGGTGAGAAATTGGCCAAAAATAAGCCACGAGAACACCGATACTAACAGCATAAAAAAAAGTTCCCCAACTGCGGCGACCGACACTATTAAGACTGGGTAAAATGGGGAAAAAATAGGATAGGATAGCGATACTTGCCGCTAGGATGGCCGCACTTATTCCCACCCAAGCGGGGATATTTAACCACCAAGCAAAAAGGATGACGTTTCCCGTGCCAATGTGGACAACTTTGCGGGTAATTTCGCCATCGGTACTGAAAACACTTTTTAATTTTTCAGCGATCAGAATCAAAACAGCTAGATAACAGGCGACCAAACCGATCGAAAATAGGAGAGAGTGGGATAGTTCCACGTGGCAAAAGCGAAAATTGACTATCTATTTAGTTTAGGCGATCGAGGTGACATCGATGAAAGGAATTTTTATTGGCTTAATTGAGGGATATAGACGGTTTATTTCGCCGCTATTTCCCCCTTCCTGTCGTTTTCAACCCACCTGTTCCCAGTATGCCATGGAAGCGATTGATCGCTTTGGTGTGCTGCGGGGTTCTTGGTTGGCAATTAAGCGTATTCTCCGTTGTCATCCCTTTCACCCCGGAGGTTACGATCCTGTGCCTCCCTGTAGCCACAAGCACGATTGAAACCTACAGCAGTTATCTCAATGGTGAGATACGAGGTTTTCGTTTTGGGGATTCAGGAGTCAGGATTCAGGAGTCAATACCAAATTAGGTTATACTTCATCTTTAGGGTAAAGTCTGTAAAACTATTGATATTTTTACACCCGTTGATGATTGCCTATTTTCTTTGGGGAAAACGCTCGATATCGGCGATACCATAAAAGATAATCTGTTTATCTTTTAAACGTAGTCGATCGACCCTTAATTGAGTACCATCGAGGGCAAATTTATCTAAATCCATGAGGTTGTTAACGTGGCTGATTAAAGCTTCTCCTAAAGCTTTCGATCTTTCGTCGCCTTGATAAACCACCTCAACAAATTGAATTTTTCGCCGTTCTTCCACAACCACAGCAGTGGTCATTTCTAGAAGAATTGGTTCTTCTTCTCCCAATTTGATGAGACTTTTCAGAGTTAAAGTTTTATCGTCATTGAGAATTAATTCCGTGTTCTGACAGTGAATTGATTTACCTTCGTACTCTAATCTTTGCAGTTTTTCGACAATAAAAGGTGTATTAAAAGAGGTGGTTAAGTCTTCTTCCGTTAAAACTACCCGCAAAGTGGCCCGCGTCGGTTGACGGAGTTTTACCTGTCCGGTAAAAATGGCACTAAAATCGATCGCCACCGCTTGTACATACAATTCCATGGCTTCGATGCGTAGGCCATTGTACATCAGCATCGACTGACCGATAAAGTCAAAACCGTCGATACTGCCTTGCAGTAATTTGGCTACGGGTTCGGCGCGGACAGTCGCTGTCAGCTTGCCTGTGCGTTTGAATAATGCAGCGATCGCAGCACTCACCGCCTTACTGATGAGTTGATCGCCGCTCTGATTGGGAAAAGGTAAGCTACCAAACACGCCTGCTGTCATATCTCTCATAGGTGGGACTGCAACGATCTTAACATTATTTAAAGTTTCTTTACATATCGTTTTGTTAATGAAGATGATAAGCAATCTGTATGATTCTGTAGAGGTTATAAATTTTTAGCGGTCTATCCCGTGCGAGGGGATAGGATAGAAAAGTGCTACTATCCCAGTGATATAGCGTTTTTCACTTAGAAAATCGGGGTTAAAAACGTGGTTGCCATTTCAGATCAACAACAGTTAGCCGCTACCCACAACCACAGCGATCGAGTGGCGGTATTATTGATGGGATACGGGGAAGTGGAGAGTTATGAGGACTTTGCCAACTATAATGAACAGGCCTTAAATTTGCTGACGGCTAAGTTCGCTCCTGTACCGACTTGGGTTTATCCTCCCCTAGCGAAATTATTGGCCCTATTTGACCTACACGAATGGCAGCACCAGCATAATCACTTTATTTCGCCCCATAACCACATTTTCGAGCATCAAAGACAGGAAATCGAGCGCAATTTACAGGCAAAATGGGGTAATCGGGTGGAGGTATTCAAAGCGTTTAACTTCTGCGCGCCTTTTTTACCGGCACAGGTGTTAACGGAAATCCGCGAACGGGGATTCGAGAAAATTTTGATCTATCCTCTCCTCGTTGTTGATTCTATCTTTACCAGTGGCATTGCGATCGAACAAGTTAACAAAGCTTTAGCTCAGGGACAAACGGGGGAACATTGGGTCAAAGGATTGCGCTATATTCCCTCGTTTTATAACCAACCCGCTTACATAGAGCTAATGGCGCGGTTAGTGGAGGAAAAAATCGCGGCCGAGGTAGCTAGTAGCTGTCTTCCCTCGCAAATTGGCATTATTTTAATGAATCACGGTTGTCCCCACGAAGCTAAGGGATTTACGTCGGGAATCGATGAAAGTCAAGCTTTATACGAGTTAGTCCGGGAAAAATTAATCTATCGTTATCCCTTGATTTCTGTGGGTTGGTTAAATCACCAAACCCCTTTAATTAAATGGACGCAACCGAATGCAGAGTTAGCGGCGAAGAATTTAATCGAATTGGGGGCCAAAGCTTTAATTTTCATGCCAATTGGCTTTGCTACGGAAAATCACGAAACTTTGCTGGATGTGGAGCATATTATCGAAGCTTTACGCCGCAAACACAACCAGGTTAATTATGTGCAGATGGCCTGTGTCAACGATAACCCCGAATTTTGCCAGATGGTCGCCGATTGGGCCGAGGAACATATCGAAGCTTTACTATCACAAGAGGCTTTATCTGTCAATAGTTCTGTAACAATTCCTCACATTCATTCCGATCACCATCATCACCACGGACATCACCACCATCATTAAGCTTGGACAGTGGCAAAGAGGGGCAACGGCGAAAATTAGTCCTACCACTTGTCACTGTTGGAGCTATAATCTATAATTGTGCTTTCTTGGGTACGTAGCTCAATGGATAGAGCATCCGCCTTCTAAGCGGACGGTTGTAGGTTCGATCCCTACCGTACCCGTTATTGCCGACTAGGTATGGGAAGGCGGATGTGGTGGGCTGCCAATTGCGAATCAAGTTGCTCTGATGAGCTTCTGGTCTGGCATTGAACTTGAGGTGGTGTGAATTCTGCGTAGAGGAATGAAATTTGGGTAGTGATTTTATTGTAGTGGTGATAGCTCAAACCTTTGCTAATTGGGCATTGTAGTCATGAATAAAATACCAAAGGGTTCCCCAACGTGATTCTCCATTTTTTTAGAGAAAGATAGACTCTCTCTCACCAGCCGAGAAATCCTTTGTCGAAAGGTATTATTTAGGGTCTGCTGAAAAAGTTTTTCCTGGGGGTAGGAGTCAGTAGCCGGTCGTCAGGAGTCAGGAGCCGGTCGTTTTAGGCTTTGTTGCCCTTGTTTTTTGTACCAAGCGATGTACTACAAGAAGGATAATGCAAGGTTTTTGAACGTCCCAATCCTATTTTCTTGCACTAACATCGGACTTTAACAGGTCAAAAGCCTTATTTTAAAAGGGTTTTACCATTATTCAGCAAACCCTATTTAATCCTTCAATAGGATTAGTTTGACCAGTTTCTTTCCCGACCGGTCGATGACGTTTACTGGGAATTACTGTCTTATAAGACTCCCAAAAGTATGTGTAAGCAACCGCGCATTGTCGGTAAACACCGGGTAAACTAGCCCCAAAGTTTTTGGGCTGATTGACGACTCCTATCTCCGCGCATAGCAACCAATAATTTCTTGCGTAGTTCTATCGATAGCTAACCAAATATATACCTTGATTTTCTGACAAAATACGAATGACCATAACTCATCACATTCTCTGATTAATTTGCCTTTAGGTTTGTCTGTTACCTATACCTGGCGGGGAACTTGGCTAAATTTATTATTAACATAGTTTGGTAACCATGACTAACTCACTCCAGTTACTCTAGCAATTCCTCGTCAGGAAATTCGTTCGAGCAAGAGTTGATCAATTAATTGTTTGGTTTCGTCAGAGACGGTTTTATTAGTGGGATTGATCACAAACGGTTGACCACATTCTTTACCTTGACGTTTGGGTTTTCC
>NZ_JADBVE010000100.1:0-3578 GCF_020245285.1 Microcystis sp. M31BS1 | reverse complement strand
TTAATTGAGGGAATGAATACCAAAATAAAGCTTATTAAAAGAATGAGTTATGGATTTACCAATTTTGAACATCTTCGACTTAAGCTGTTTGCTTGCTTTAATTCATAACAAAAATTAACACACGAAAACCAGAAGAGCCATTTTTTGATTCATCATTTCTGTACCAACATAAATCAAGCTTCTCTTACTTGATGATACCAAATAAGTACCTAGGCAAAATTATTTACACATGACGATCATTGCCCCGTAAGGGTTTTAGCTCGATCGGGCAGGTAATTAATTTTGCATGACTACTTAAAGTATCGAAAACCTCCGCTTCGAGAGAGGAAACCCTCGCCTCCTCTCCCTTGTAGGTATTACTTCCGCGCTTTGCGGACGGTACCCCCTAGCATTAATCCGCCCAAGGTGATAAAACCGAGAAGGCTAGAAGGTTCTGGAGTGGTCGCAGTCGGGGTGGGAACCGTCAGCACCGAAGAGATTCCGTACAAAGGGCGGAATGCTACCGGACCGTTAAACCCTGGACCAAAATCGCTCCCATAACGAATCCAAGTTACGTTCGTTCCATAGCTCGATCCGATAGTTACTGGTACCGACCCAAGTGGACCTAAATTAGGTTCCGACCAAGCAACTCCCGAAGATAAAGTCCCCGTCCACACATCACCGAATAAATAATGACCAGATTGCGACATCGAAATACCACCATCATGACAAATGATGCCAGCCGCCGGTATATGGGGACAGATATCGCCATCCCACAGGTCGGAGTTACCGAAGGCGATCAGTTTGCCATCTAGACCATAGATAGGGACACTCGTGTCAACTGTATTGGTTGAGGTATTGTCGATCGCATTCACACTAGCTGTCGAACCGATCACCTTCCAAGTAATACTAGCAGGGTCGATTCCTACATTCGTAAAAGCGTCATTTAATATTGTTGAGGTGTGCGCCTCATTGTCAACAAAGGTATTGTAGGTATTTATGTCAGTGCTTGTTGCTTGAATCGTGCCATCCGTAACAAATACCAAGCGATACTGATTACCAGGACTAAGACCAGAAGGAATCAGTTGAAAAGCTTCTGCAATGCCAGAGATGCCTAGAGTCGCAAGGGCAACTCCTGATAGGATGCCGATAATGGGTAGTTTCACGTAAAATTGTTGTAAGGATTATGTAAGTTTTGGAACAAAATCAAAAATTCATAAGGAAACCTTACCCCCCCCCGCACATTTGTCAAGTCTTTTAAATAATTCTTAATATTTCTTGCCGTTTTGCTCTCTGGCTCTTGTCCAGCTTTTCGACGGAATCGCTAAAATGATCAGGGGTATTTTAGAGGCAAGTCTATGAGTGAACCGGTAACTCTTGCGGATATTTACCAGCTATTCCGCACTTCCGCCGAGGAATATGATCGCCGGGCTGAGGAATATAATCGCCGGGCTGCCCAATCCAAGGCGGAATATGATCGCCTGGTTGCCGAATCCAAGGCGGAATATGATCGCCTGGTTGCCGAATCCAAGGCGGAATATGATCGCCATAGAGTCGAAATAGAGAGCCTCCTGGCCGAATCTAAACTAGAAAGCGATCGCTCCATGGCAGAACTGAAACGGACGGTTGAACGAACCAGCAAAGCGGTAGATAGTCTCACCACTCGCTGGGGTCGATTTGTGGAAGAATTGGTAGAACCGGCGGTTTTACGGCTTTTTCAGGAAAAAGGCATTGATATTAAGGAAGTTTATCCCCGTGCCAGAGTCAAGCGTCAAGGTATCGCCATGGAAATTGATATCCTAGGGGTGGATGATACCGATCTTGTGGTGGTGGAATGTAAATCGAGATTATCTCAAGATGATGTAGATGAATTTATTGAAAAATTGACTCGTTTTAAAATCGCTTTTCCCCATTATCAAAACTATCGAGCCTACGGTGCAGTGGCAGGAATTGAAATCAACGAGGGAATCGATCGCTATGCTTATAAAAAAGGTCTATTTGTGATTAAACCCTCCGGAGATACGGTGGCTATTATTAATGATGCCGACTTTCAACCGAATACTTGGTAATTTCCCTAGTCAAAACAATCGCTATGGTTAACCTTTCCTACAATAAAAATCGCCTTCTTCCCACTGCTGAAGAATTACCCTGTTCTGACGAAACACCCGTGGATAACCAGTTACAGAACGACATTCCCAATCTATTACTTAGTTTATTAGCATTTATTTGGATGGGGCGGGATGATTGGTATTTTGGTGTCGATATGGGAGTTTATTACAATCCCGACGAACCGGCGATCATACCCGATGGATTTTTAGCCATTGGAGTCAAACACGATACCGGCGAAAGGGGAAGATTAAGCTATGTTCTCTGGGAAGAAGCTTATATTATGCCGATATTGGCCCTGGAAGTGATTTCTGAGAAATATAATGGGGAATATGAGGGAAAGTTAGCGGATTATCAAACCCTAGGCATTCTCTATTACGCCATTTACAATCCCTTGAGCGGTAGAAGGGGAAGGTTTAAAAATAGAGAGAGATTAGAGGTTTATAAGCTTATAGCGGGGAAATACGAGCTTTTAGAGCCTGAAAATAATCGGGTATGGTTGCCAGAAATCGGGTTAGCCTTGGGATATGAGCAGGGAGAACATATCGCTTGGGTGCGAGAATGGCTTTATTGGTATGATCAATCGGGAAATCGCTATTTAACCGCAGAGGAAAGGGCAA
Source organism: Microcystis sp. M31BS1 (assembly GCF_020245285.1). NCBI lineage: Bacteria > Bacillati > Cyanobacteriota > Cyanophyceae > Chroococcales > Microcystaceae > Microcystis > Microcystis sp. M31BS1. The sequence continues at coordinate 873 of NZ_JADBVE010000100.1, read as the reverse complement.
GGGCAGCGGCGGCCATCGCCGCTCAAGAACGTTTGAATGCCCAACAAGAACGTTTGAATGCCCAACAAGAACGTTTGGCTAAACAGGCAGCCGAAGCGATCGCCGAGCAAGAACGTTTCGCCAAACAGCAAGCGGAACAAAAAGCCCAACGACTAGCGGAAAGACTAAGATCACTGGGTATCAACCCCGATGAAATGTAGGGGTGGGTTTCCTCGGCAATTTTAGGGGATTAATCGCGTAATAATTCCGGTTCGGTTAATTCGTCAGTCATTTCCATCAGGGCCCGTTGGACGGGTTTAATCATCGGGTCGTCGATATTTTCTACGGTATCGTAGCGGACGCGTTTGGCCCGTCTAGCGACTTGCACGACGATCGAGTAACGATTGCTGGCCGCATTCATCAGTTTATCGGTGAGATAAATCATCTCGGAGGAGTCGAATTTAAACCGTTTGGACATAGTTATATTTAGCCTTCTCTGGCGAATTTGGCACTTGTCACTGATAATAGGTTAGTGATCAGTTTTATTACTCAATCCACCTTACCACATTTTGTCCACCCTAAGGATAGGGTTATCCTTGATCTCGATCGGATTTTGTCAAGTACTTTTTACAAAACTTAAATCAATTTTATACAAGTTTAAAAATATACAAATAAAGAGTTGACATCCTCACCGCCAGGGCCGGACGGTGATGACCGGCAGATCAAACAAGCTTAATTGAATGATCTTCGGCTGGGTTGACGCTTCACAGGACGCTGCTTCTTTAACAGAAGTCTTATGCTGTCCGACCCGTCCGTTTTTTAAGGTCTCCGATTGCCCACCGGCGACCTTGATAATTAAAGTCAGTAAGAGAGTCGCCTCTCCTACTGCTCTAC
>NZ_JADBVE010000010.1:0-3304 GCF_020245285.1 Microcystis sp. M31BS1 | reverse complement strand
GTGTCAGTCTGTAGAGCGACCATAAGACCAGAACAGAGTAAATCTGTTAAGGCAGGTGCGAAAAATCCTTCGGGAAAGAAGCAGAAACCTAAATCGTGAGGTTTGGGAATCACCGTCCGTTTACGGCGGTGAGGATGTCAAGGATGCTTGTATCCAGATAGAATATCAGCGTTTATTTGCCTAAAACAAAACCCCACCATCGGTGGGGTTTCGGGTTTAATTTAGGAAATCCTAGAAGGTAAAGGTTCCGCGCAGGGTGCCAATCCACTCGTTACCAGTGCCTTTGAACTGTTCAGGTGCAGAAATCCAGATGACACCGGGGGTGATAGAAATATTGTCGGTGACTTGGTACTTGTAGAACAATTCAACGTGGTAGGGAACGATGTTAGATACTTTTAGCCCCATGTCTCGGAAGCTTAAGTGACCGATGTAGGGCTGCGCACCAGCAAACAGACCTAAGATATTTCCTTCTTTACCTAAGTCGGGGAAGGCAATACCAGCACCGTAGGTCCACACTTCCGCATCACCGAGACCGAGTAAGCGCACGGTGGAGTAGGAACCGAAGGCACTCAAGCTGGCGAAACCAAGATTCACTGCACCGGTTAAACCGTAGCTATTGGATACTTTGGCTCCGAAGTTGAAGAAACCGACTTCATCCTGTAGGGTGACGCTATCAGGATCGTTGCCGTTGACGTTGAGCAGGGTGTTTAACTGAGTTTGGGAAAGGTTAGCGGCGGAAGTCCCCGTTACACCGAAGGAACCACCGTTACCGAAGATGGCGGTATCGGCACCTTGGTAGGCGTTAACGTAGGTGAAGCCAACGTTCAAGAAGTTAAAGAGGTTAGCGTTAATCTGTGCTAAAGCGGCGTAATCTCCGTTAAAGAGACCATTACCCGGGTTAGGATTGGCCGCAGAACTGGAGCCACCACCACCGGCTAAATAACCCAAGGATAGGGAGGTCGGACCGACAATGCTTTGAAGAAAGCCTAACTGTAGGCTAACACCGGCCCCAGAACCACCACCGATACGATAGATGGGGTTTTCGGATGCGAAGGTGGATAGCGCACCATTACCACCGTCGAAGTCTTCAAAGAAGGGGTTAGTGGTGGGAACGAAGTCATTCCAAATACCACCCCAAGCGGCGACGTAGGTATTGAAGCGACCAAAATAACCTAAGTCAATGGGGGTATAGTAGGCCAACCAGTCGAGAACCACATCGCTACCGTTACCGGCGGCGGTCCAAGTTTGATAAAGGGAAGGGCTTTGCAGATTATCGAATCTGACGGAAGCGGGATCACCATTTTGTAGTGTGGTGGTCGATTTGTAATCAAATCCGAAGGGAGTGGCGCTGCCGGCCGATAAACGGGTTTTTAATACGTCCTGACCGGTGAAGCTCGTGTTTAACAGCAAACGAGCGCGGTATTGCATGGCGGCCTGGGAGGCAGGGCTACCGGCACCGACCGTATCGGTGACAGCGAAAATAACTTCCCCAGCTAATTTGGTGGTGGTGGAGAATTGGTTATTTTCGAGGAAAGACACCCGGCTTTCTAAGTTATCAACTCTAGCTCCCAACGCCGCTAATTCGGCCTGGAACTCATCCATCAAGCGCTTGAGGGCATCTAAGTCTTCCTTGAGGACGTTGACACCATCTTGAATTAAACGTTCCATCACGTTTAAGCAAGCGTTTAAACCAGCCGCAAATTCCCAACGGGTTAAAGCTCGGTCGCCGCGGAAGGTGCGATCGGGATAACCAACAATACAACCATAGCGTTCAACTAAACTTCTCAGGGCCTCATAGGCCCAAGCGGTGGGAGAAACATCGCGCAGTTGGTTAACGCTGGTGACTTGATCGATGGTGTTGCCCTGTACGGGTGCAACTTGACCTTCGTTACCGTAGCGCTCGATCTGATTGAGTAATTCGCCAGTTCCTGCACTGTTGTCCTGAACTTGAGCGATTTCTAGATTGTTAAATTCGGTAGAAACACTGGTAGATTTGACGGGATCGAAGCTACTAGCATTAGCGGAAGCTACTAGGGTAGCCCCCAAAATTGCTGGGCTAACCAGCAATGATTTCCAGAACATTTTTAACATGATGGTTTTTTCCTCACACCTTATAGGTTGACTACACAGTTTGATGCCGCATATAGCCTTGCTATTCTTCTGCCATTATACACAACTTAATTACTTAGGGAAAGATGTGATCTCATTTTTTTCCCTCGACCAGTTGACAAAGTGGCCACTCTGTCGTCCCTGACGGCACTTAAACAAAACCTAAGAGTTGACACAGCGGCGAGGATATCAAAGTTTCTCCAATTTGCGCTTACGACCGATTGAGTAAAGAACGCCCAGAACGGCTCCCAAAATTAAATAAGCCAGCAGCGTAGGAATCACCTGCTGCTGTACGTCATTCAAAATAGCGATAAAAAAGGCTAAACCGACATTGCGAGCAATAGAGGAAATCGCGAGAATCGATCGCTGATCATCATCGGGACCGCCTAGAGCGTGTCCTATCCCTAGAGAGGCGATTACCATAATCAGAATTGCAACCAGTGGCAATCCCCAAACTTTCAACAATACAGGAAATCCCAAAAGACCGACTAAGATAGCTAAGAGCAAAAACAAACCATTAGCCATAAAAGTTAAGGGTTTGGCGATCTTTTCGGCCAATTTAGCGGCGAACTTTTGCATCAGAAGCCCGATACTGACAGGCAAGAACTGCACCATGGCGACTTGCTGGGCTACCTCTAAAACGGTTACATTCTCTGAAAGCCTCTCAAAGAGGGTGGTAAAAATAGCCAAGGTAAGGGGCGTAATCACAACCGCAAGTAAAGCCAGGGTGAGTTGGAGACTGGCTGAGTAACGGAATCTGACTCCCGCCATTTGCGATCGCTTGGTAGTTAGAGGCGCACCAGGGGAAGCTGCCAAAAATGCCAATCCAGCCATCACTTCTGGGGGTAAGTTAAATAGTTTTAACAGCAGGAAAACCAGCAAAGGCACTAGGACGACAACGGCTAGAAGCGCACGGAAGAGTAAAGCGGGTTTGCGCCAGAGGGAGAGCATTTTCTCGAAAGAGAGAGCGATCCCGATGGCTAACATCAGCGAAAAAATCGTGATTTTAACAAGGATTAGCAATATTGGCTTGACTTCGAGAGATATAAGGGAGTTCATCGGAAATTTTGGGTCTGAAACCCCGCCGTTCTAGGTTGGCTTTACGTTAGAATTAAAAGGCCAGTCTCGAAAACCAAGTGGACGGCGCAGCACCTTGAAAACTCGGCTTAGGGGGTTCCGACCAGAAAAGCTTGGC
>NZ_JADBVE010000001.1:0-17332 GCF_020245285.1 Microcystis sp. M31BS1 | reverse complement strand
TTTCTCGGCTGGTGAGAGAGAGTCTATCTTTCTCTAAAAAAATGGAGAATCACGTTGGGGCTGTTTGGTATTTTATCCATGACTACAATGCACAGCAAAGCAAAGGATTAAGCCGCCATCACTACTACCGAATCACCACCGATAACTAATCTACCACCAGTCTAGCATAGGATTTGATGAGAAACAGCACTAATCTTGAAAACCCCTATAACCCAGTATAGCGCCCTAAAGCAAGCCCTCCAACGACATCTAGGGGTGCTACCCAGTGCCTTCGACATCGCACTTAAACCCACAGTTTCAATCAATGTGCATGGTGCGTTCCCCAAAAATCTATTAGTGGAGCAGTAGGAGCCACCTTAGGGAACGCACCCTACAAGATTGCGTACTGCTACGCAGTGCCTTCGGCATCGCACTACGCAGTGCCTTCGGTATCGCACTACAGCTTATTGGTTTAGCATAACGGATAAGTTCAGCGGCGCGCTTTAGCGCGTCCGCTGGAACGAATTGTTAGAACCCCGTTTGGCGATGTAATGTCAGCATCTTTAGGCTGAATGTTTTCTTCCGCAGCCTCTTCAAACAGTGTGAAGTCGGCAATGCTGAATAATGGCAATGAAGCTTTTTTGGATTTCTCATTGACAAAATCACCCATACGATCCGAGCCATTAGCCATCCTATGCAATATTGTTGTAATAGCCTCCTGGCTACGATCAACACCAATCCATTTCCGCCCAAGCTCTGATGCCACCACTAATGTGGTTCCAGACCCTGCATAGCAATCTAGGACAAGATCACCGGGATTTGATGATGCTTCAATAATTCTAGAAAGAAGTGCAGGATTCTTTTCCGTTGGATAGCCGGTTATATGAATGTTTTGATTATGCGCGTCACGAAAGTCCATCCAAATGTCTTGCACTGGAATTCCAGCGCTATTTTCAAGATAGATTTTTCGGCGCGGGTTTCCCGTTGGCGACCAATAAATCTCTCCACGGGCATCCATCTCATCTAGGGTTGACGGTTTATATTGCCAATGCTTTCCGGGTGGCGGCAGCTTGCCTTTCCACTCCCCACCTGTTTCCCCGTTACGGACACCGGGAGCATGGACGGGTACTTTTTTGTATCTGCGCCCATCGGGATCAAGGCATGGATACTCCTTTACTGATTTAACTTCATCCCATGGTTCAATTGGTCGGTTCCATACATAGTTATCGCTCTTTGTGTAGAAAAGAATGTAGTCGGCTACATTTCCGTATGTCTTTCTCGTGTAGTTCTTAGGATTGCACTTCTTGCGCGTTATGCAATTTCGGAAATTTTTCTCTCCGAAAATTTCATCTAAGACGACGCGAAAATGAAAAATCATTCTTTCATCAAGGTGAAGGTATAGCGAACCATCATCGGCCAACAAACGGTGAATTAAAATTAGGCGTTCGCGTAACGTTTCAACAAAATCAGGTCCAACAAGATGATCGTCATAAGCATGGTTTTGTTTTCTTGACTCAAAGGATGATGCAGTTGCAAATGGAGGATCGATGTAAACAAGTTTCACTTTTCCGCTTACGGCTTCATCCTTCGCTAAAGCCGCAAGTACAGCCAAGTTGTCCGCGTGGTAAAGCCTATTATCGCCGCCTGAATATGCCGAATTTGGCGAGTAGTGTCCTGCGGGAAGCGCAAGAATATCTTCTTGTGCCTTTTTTCCGGGGTACTCTAGGCGAAAACCATTAGTGTCCACAGGCGACACCCTTTCTCCTTTTGTACGATTTCCCATGCCTGGAATTGGAACCGCCATACTTAAGACCTCAACCATTCAGATGTGATGCGATCTGGAACCATGCGCAGCGTGACAACCTTTACTCGGTCTGGCCATTGATCTTCGATGTAAGCGTAATCATTCCACATAGAACCAAGTAAGAGGCCTGGGCCGTCATTTACATAGACCACTTTGATATGCGGCAATCCATGACTGTCTGCATAGCCAAGAATCTCTTGGGCAACTTCACGATATTGACCCGTGCGATCATCCTCCTGTGCACCGCCGCGATCTGAGTCGTAGCGAGCCAAACCAATAGCAAGCACTTTCTTGCCTTCATAGATAACGAAATCTACTGGACGATCTGGCTTCGGGTAATCATTAAAAACATTTCCTAGCAGTACATCTTTACCCGCTCTTTCAGGGCCCGTAACAACCAACCCGATATGCTGGCTGCGCAGAACATCGAATAACCTTTCAGTTAAGTCATACCCTTTTTTACCGCGATCCTTGTATTCCCAAAGTACTGCGCATAACGCTTCGTCGGGCATGGGGCGACTGTCAAATTTCTGCTGGACTTCGACAATATTCCTGAAAGCATCACCAAACTGAACACATATTCTATCTGTGTCTGTTTTTTTTTTAACATTTCAACTGGTGTTTGTGGGCTAACGTACTTCTTAAATACACGGCAAAGCTGCGTGCGCATCCACTGATTCCTCGTGTCCATAATAGAGGTGAAAAAGTTAGTGGAAGAATGCGATGTCTTTAGCAATAGCCCAAACTCGACTAGAACTGGCTCATATAATCGGCAAGCGTCCGGAAGAATATCTGGGTAATACTCACCTGTGGCGAGTGTGATCCACGCCTCAGCTTCGGATTTGTAGTCGGAAAATTTTCGTTCTTTTTTCATTGAGCTTGCAGACCCACTATTTAAGAGGTTCTAACTACATATTATACGCCAACTCTATGTATAACACTCTCCAGAGTAACGATATGGGTCAACTTTCGCCATATCACCCCATTTAGGCGCAATCGCCAGAACTTTTCCCTATATCACGCCCAAAAGCGTGTTAGCCAGATTAGCCCACATCGCACTTTAACCCACAGCTTCAATCAATGTGCATGGTGCGTTCCCCAAAATCGATCGCTGGAGCAGTAGGAACCACCTTAGGGAACGAACTCTACGACGATAGCGATTTGCTGAAACCGAGCTCAATACATACTGCTTTCTCTATTTCTTCCCAATAAACGTCTTCTAAAACACCCTGTTTATTCTTAATTCTTTGAGAATCTACAGCCCTCATTTGACTTAAGTTGATGTATCGATCTCCGTCTAGTCCATTCTGCACTGTCGGTGTAATATTGACAACAAAAGGATAAGTCCTTTTCCCGGGCAACAATGGAGCAACTACTGTCGTTGTTCCATTTTGATTGCCAATATCGTTTTGTAAAATCAGGCAAGGACGTTCTTTATCGGTTTCATGACCAACAGCGGGTTTCAGATCGACCCACCAGATCTCTCCTCGCTTATAGGTTAGTCTTCCATTAGGCATTTAGACCGTCGCCCACTGCAATATCCCAGACAGAGATTTCTGCTTGCATCTCTGGATCATTGGCCTGATCTTTATAAGCTTCTTCTAGCTCTTTCATAAAAACCCTTCTCTTCTCTTGCCAGAGAACATCATTTATGAAGCTGCTACGATTGCTTGCTAGTCGATCTACAAATTCCAAAACTTCGTCGTCTAAGGTTATGCTAACTTTCTTACTCATTGCCATAAACTGTTTACGACAGCTTGGTAGGATTAAATCATCATACTAACTAATCCTACATTAATTGTCAATGCCTGCCTCTGATCTGTAAGTAGATTGAAGGCCTAACGACATCTAGGGGTGCTACCCAGTGTCTTCGGTATCGCACTTAAACCCACAGTTTCAATCAATGTGCATGGTGCGTTCCCCAAAATCGATCGGTGGAGCAGTAAGAGCCACATTAGGGAACGCACCCTACAACATTGCGATCGCAATGTTGGTTTGAAACCTAACGTCAACGCTCAGCCGCAGCCGTAGCAGTCGGCTGGAGCGTTTGGTTAGCTCCCTCATTCTCACTTCACAGTCAGCCAGAGCAGCGAACTGCAAAACGCCAAACCCAGATAGAGCAGCGATACCGATCGAAACAACATCGTGCCTGGAAGCGTGTTTTTGAAATCTTTGGTCTTCCTTCGCATCAGTAGCAGCGGGAACTCCAAGGCAGACCCGTTCTCGGCTGCTGTTCTGAACATCGGCGAGTTTACGTAGTGTGAAATCTCCTGCATGCGACTAATGAGACTCCTCTGAATTCTGCGAAAGGAACCATCCACAATCCAAAACACCAAAGGCACGATGGCTGTCAACCAGATGAGTGAGTGCAAATTTGGGTCCTTGAGGAACAAGCCAATGCTAGCTGTCCATGTCACGACGGCCCAGTTCTTAACCGACTTGGTGATCTCATCATGTTGACGGATCGCCCCACCGATATGGTTCAGTTCAGCGTTAAGCATCTCCAATTGGATATCAATCAGTCGTTTCGGCTCCGCCATTGTTCTACCTCGGACGCGGCTAACCACATATTATAGGTCAACTTTCTGCCTAAAACTCTCCAGACTAACGATATGGGTCAACTTTCGGTATATCACCTCATTTAGGCGCAACCGCCAGAGCTTTTCCCTATATCACGCCCAAAAGCGTGTTAGCCAGATTAGTATATTGCCAAAAACCTTGTTTAACTAAATTTCTGACAACATAGGCTCATTCTACCGATGATTATTCGATCTGACCGCACCCCTTGACAAAAATTTATCATTATTCGATTCGTTTAATTGTCGGGGGCTTCTGTAAAGATTTTTTACCTGGAAATCCACACCCACCAACAAACGTTTTCAGCAAATCCTAATTCAACCTTTTGCTCCTATACTTTTAGCAGCACAGGAGCAAGGTTGAAAATAAAAATTAATAACTGTCCTCATCGGTGATAACTTCCACGGGAATCACTTCTTCTAACACTTTTTCCTGCATTTCTTGGCGACGAATTGGTATTTTGGTTTTTTCCAATTCTGGTAAAGCGACCAATTCCCGTTGTTTTTCCCGGACAGTATTGGGTAACAACATCGGTAAAGGTTCGGGGGTTTCTAACCAGTAGCTGGCTACCGGTAGGGTATGTTCTAAATCCTCCAATAAACGGGGAATAATCATCACCGCGTGCAGTTCACCGATTTTCTCCGCTTCCCGCATTCCCGCATCAATGGCTACGGCCACATTAGCGACGGAACCCCGGATAATGGCCGTACACAAACCATCCCCAATTGTTTCGTAGGAAGCTAACTGCACATCGGCGGATTTTAACATGGCATCGGCTGCCCCCACCATAGCAGGAAAACCACGGGTTTCCAAGAGACCGATCGACATATTGCTCAGTTTGCTGAAACCCCGTTGACTTTGGGCAATTTCGGCTAAACGGCTACCAATTGGGAAAATTACCTCTAAATTGGGCATTGGTCGGGGAATAACCGATTTAGATACCAATTGTCCGAACTGTGCGGCGGTTTTTGCCCCTTCTTCCACTGCTAACCGCACATCGGCAATATTACCACGCACGATCGCCGTACAGTGACCACCGCCAATTTTTTCGTAACCCACGAGGGTAACTTCTGCCGATTTTAGCATCATATCCGCCGTCCCGACGATCGCCGGAAAGCTGAGGGTAGAGACTAAACCCAAGGCACTATCTTTGGGGTGACGCTTGGTTTTCATCGTCCTTTGACCGGGGTTAGTTGTGGACGAGGGGGGAATGCTTCCATTAACTCTTAATCTAGACATTGAAGATAAACTTGCCCTAACAGGTACGAAGGGGGTGATTGTCAGCTATCCTGTTACTATCTAGTCTATCCTGTTAACCTTAATTGCTATTGAAGATTTTTGAGGGATTAGATAAATTTTAGTTATTGTAGCTTGATCAAGTTGTCTATGACAGAACAGCCTCGCAGTACAGATGATCGAATCAGCGAAACGGAAGCGACCGAATTAATGCGATCGCTGCTTCGTAAGGAAGGAAATTGGGTGAATTGGGGGCAAAAATGTCAAAAACTGCAAAAAGCTGGCTACGATTCCCAGTTAATTTTTGAACAAACCGGTTTTCAAAATGCCCAACAAAATTTAATTATTGTCGCTGCCCAAGTTTTTGAGAGTTTAATCAAAGCGGGGGCAGATGAAGATTTATTAAGTTACTACATCGGGCCGCGCAGTGATGTGCTATACGAATTGCGGATTCTCAACCAAGAACAAAGATTGGGGGCAGCGAAATTAGCGGCAGAAAAAAGGATTGAGGTGGCTGAAGCACACGATATCGCCAAAGCTATCCAAGATTTTTCCCGTTTATCCCAGATTCCCAGTGAATTTACTCGTCATCCTGGAGATGCGATCGCTTACCAGTGTTGGAAACGGGGCAAACAAAAGCGAGATTTAGCCGAAAGAGCGAAATTAATCGCTAAAGGTTTGAAATTTGCCCATTCTGACTCGGCCAGACAGGCGATCGAGTCTTTACTACAAGATTTTACCGTTACTCCCACCCGTAGCGCACCGTTGCTGCCCGTCCATCGTTTACAGGATGAGGACGAATTAGCCAGAATTATTCCTTTAGTAGGAAGATTTCCGGTGACGGTAACTGATATAAAATGCACGGAAAGTCTGAGCGTCGAGGAACCTTTTCGATTGGTAACGGTGGGGGATAAACAAACAATTGTGCCTCTCCCCGGTTGGCAAGCAATTCTCAAGGCGATCGATCCTGTAGCTATTTTATGGCCTAGTGATCAATTACCTCGATCGATTGCCACCAGATCTGAGGAAGTGTTATTAGTGATCGATCGAGTTTTTGCCGAATGGGACGTGAACAATTATTATCTAGTGGAGAAGGATAATGCCGTTTTTTTACAATGGTTTGATAGTTCGCCCGATGTCACCATACTAGGTGAATTGGTCTTGATTTTAAGAGCAAAAAATATCCTTGATGAAAAAAACATCACCGAACCCTGGCAAATGGACGACTAAGTCAGTGATCAGTTATCAGTAAACAGTGATCAGGTTTAAGCTATTAGTTATGAGTGGGAATAAGAAAATAGATATAGCAGTTTTCATCAGAATGAGGTATGAGCAAGGAGCTTAAACCCTTTGTTGGCAAAACTTGTCGATACCTCAGTAACGTGAAAAGCTCTATTAACTGATAACTGATAACTGATAACTGATAACTGATAACTGATAACTGATAACTGATAACTGATAACTGATATATGCGTGCAGTAATTTGTGGATATTATGGGAGAGGAAACGGAGGAGATGAGGCATTATTAGTGTCTCTATTGCAGATGCTGCCGTCAGAAATTAAACCTATTGTTTTGTCAAATAATCCCAGAGAAACCAGTCAACGTTATGGAGTGGAAACCTGTCCTAGTCGGGATTGGTGGCAAGTTTTTCAAACTCTTAAAAAAGCCGATATATTTATCTGGGGTGGTGGCAGTTTAATGCAGGATGTCACCAGTTTTGCCAGTCCAATTTATTACGGTGGTTTAATGGCTCTTGCTCAATTATTGGGCTTAAAAACTATTGCTTGGGGGCAGGGAATTGGACCATTAAATAGACCTTTTACCCGTTGGTTAACCAAAAAAGTCTTACAACAATGTAGTTTAGTTAGTGTGCGCGATGATACTTCGGCTCATTTAGTCGCCAATTGGGGTATTAGTCCCATTGTTGCCCCCGATCCAGTATGGGCTTTAGACGCTCAATCAGTCAAGGGATTATCGGATTTACCTGCCCCAAGAATCGCCGTCAATTTACGTCCCCATCCCCTATTAACCCCAGCAAAATTAGATAAATTAACCCAAGCTTTAATTGATTTGCAAACCAGTACGGGGGCATTTATTCTCTTAGTCCCTTTTCAAAAGTCGCGGGATTTGCCCCTCTGTGAAGCTGTAGCACGTCAATTAAGGGAAAATCATCAAATCATTATTTTAGAGGATCCAAGACAGTTAAAAGGCTTATTTCGTGGGGTAGAAATGGTGATCGGAATGCGCTTTCATAGTTTAATTATGGCCGCAGCAGAAGATTGTCGTTGTTTTGCCCTTAGTTATGATCCGAAAGTGTCGCGATTAATTGCCGAAGTACCGATGCCGGGTTGGGAATTAGATCAGTTACCAGAAACAGTTAATGATATTAGTAATGCTTGGATTGATTTTTATGCCAATGGAGAAGGATTAACCAGCGATCGCAAACATTTTTTAATCGATCGAGCTTTAATTCATCGAGAAGTTTTATCTAGATTGGTGAGCTAATTTTTATGTCGAGTGCGATTACCGATGCCAGGGCTATTTCATTCTAAAAAGTCTCAAAATATGCTTAAGTCCTTGTTGTGGCATAGGTTTTGATCAAGGGGAAAGGAGGCACTCGGCACATCCCCATCCTGCTTCGGTCTCGTGTGGGGACTTCCCGTGCCATATTTTCGTTAAGGGTAGTAAAGGGATCGTTAAATCAATCATAAATTGTTATAGTCCATTTCCTCCAGAGCCTAGCATAGAGGGGAAACCTCCTTTATCCCTAGGTAATTGCATGAATGGACTACAACAACAGATTATCAGTCTTGAGCAGAAAGTCGAGCGTCTACAGGATATTGTCGAAAGCCTCAGCCAGCAAATTGCTATCCTAGCTGGGGATAAATCGAGTCATTCCCTGGGAGAATCCCTGGAAATGGTCGGTTTTTCCGAGTTATCCGATAATAGCCTCTACGATCATAAAGATATTCTCCGGGATCACGGTGGCAAACAAGCGCCAGCTGTCAATGGCGATAATTCTTTTGCCGATGAAATCCAAATTCGCCGATTAACGGCACAATTGACAGCGGCCTACAATCGCATTGCTGCTCTCGAAGAACAATTACTCACCTATCGCATCCATTCCTAGTTAATTGCTGCCCAGAGGATTGGGTAAACTGGGCAAGGTGGGATTAGTCGGCAAATTGGGCAAAGGATTGCTATTTTCCAGGGTGGGATTGTTAGCCTCCCCCGATAGCGTCGCTAAAGCCACACGATCACCGCCTACCTGTCGCAGTAGGTCTAAAACCCCAACCACTTCGTTATAACTGGCATTTCTGGAGGCATTCAGTACCATCAGTCCATTGGGACTATATTGATGATAATTCTTGATCGCCTCGAACAACTGGGCGCGAGTCACCATTTGTTTTTCGACGTAGAGTTGTCCGAAATCATCGAGACTAACCACCAACATTTCCCGCATCGGGGTGGTGGCGGTACTAGCTTTCGGTAAATCGAGGCTGATAGCCTGTTGGCGAGATAATCCCACTGCACCGAGAATAAAGAAAGTGAGAATACAGAAAATTACATCGATCAAGGGAATGATATTAACCTGCACATCCTCTTGAATGCGCTGTTGATCATGCCATAATTTGAGCGGACGAGCCGTAATATGGCTACTTTTTGGCTTTTTGTGGTTAAGAGATTTAGTTTCGGCCATGCTTGATAAGGGAGAGATTTAGCGATCGAGAGGTTTTTCTAGGTTAGCACTGAGGGCGTATTGTTGGTCTTCTTGGTGTAACCAGCGTTGGCGGTAGATAATTTCTAAATCACTGCCGGCCTTGCGAAAAATTCGGGCTTGATTGAACCAGAGTCCCTGAAAAACACGATAGAAAGCGAGGCTAAAAATAGCGACAATTAAGCCGGTAGCGGTGGAAATTAAAGCTTCACTAATACCTAAAGTTACTCCGGCTGTGGAGGAAGTTCCCAGGTCACTTAATTGAATATTGGCCAAAGAGGTAATTAAACCGAGTACCGTCCCTAATAATCCTAACAGGGGAGAAAGGGCAATGACTGCCTCAAGGATTTTATCGCCCCGTTTCATTAGGGATAATTGTTCATCGGCAGCCGATTCGAGGGCAAAGTGAAAAACCTCTGGATCTGGATTTTCTAAGCGCAGGGGTGCGTAGAGATAGCTCCCGATGGGATGATTGCGGGAATCCCTAGCGACTTTTGCCGCCAAATCCCAGTTACGGATGGCCGATTCCATAATGCGATTCAAAATCTGGCCCTCACTGAGGAGAGTACGACTCCAAAACCAAATTCGTTCGATAATAGTGCTAAGAGCTAAAATAGACAGAAAAAGCAGTGGCCACATGGCCACTCCGCCTTTTTGGATTAAATCAGTTATACTCACGAGTTGTTTTGTCCCTCCAATACCGGGCGATTCGGGCTTGATTATTTAGTTTAAGATTTAAGTCGATCAATTGACATTTATAGTTCTTATACCATTTTTCAAAAACTGTCGCCTACTTAGGGTCTGCTGAAAAAGTTTTTCCTGGGGACAGGGTGTGGCCCCCCCAACCCAGGGGGGGTGTAGGGTTTTACCGATTTTGAGGGGGTCAATTACCTAATTTTCAGGGAAAAAGTCCAGGAATTTTCCCCCCGATCACTCCCAGAGCTGGGACTTTTTGATTGACAAAAAGTCTAAAAGTCTTACCCAACAAGGTTTTTAGATTTATTCAGCCAAACCTACTTAAGGCGTTTATCATAAAGATGAAGTATAACCGGATAGGGCATCCTCTGCTGTCTCGGAGTCTCGACTAGGAAATTAATTTTGTCCGACTACTTAAGTAGGGAGGCACAATTATTTGTAGGATGGGTTAGCGGTAGCGTAACATAATCGGGCGTTGGGTTTCATGCTTCAACCCAACCTACGTTCATCTTATATTTAATTCCACCCACCTACTTATAGCAGTTATCAGTTTTTTAGTCGTCAGTCGTCGGCTGTTTTTGATCACGGGCCAAAAACCCCACCTTCTGCTGCAAACTAACGTCGTCTCAACAAATTTTTCATCTCTCCCCAGATAGAAAGTTGACCACCTAGACTAGCGGGATGGGTGAAAATTCCTTGACGGGGACTGAATAAAAAGGCCAACATAAATAGGCTAAAAGCGACAAGCACGATCGCCGGTCCAGAGGGTAAATTCCAGTAATAACTTAAATACATCCCACTGATACTAGAAATAATACCCACACCCACACCTAAACCCATGACTTGATGGAGACGGGTAACTAAAAGATAAGCAGTGGCCGCGGGGGTAATCAAAAGGGACAAAACGAGGATTACTCCCACCGCTTGCAGACTAGCAACTATTGTCAGACCGATCAGGAGCATTAAGCCTAAATCTAATAAATTTACCGGTAAACCCGCCGCTTGCGCCCCGATTTTGTCGAAAGTGTAGAATAATAGTTCTTTATACAGGAGCAAAACGGTTAACAAAACGATAACGGCAATAATTAGGGTGTCGCGGATGTCGGCAGCAGTAACACCCAGAATATTGCCGAAGAGAAAGTGATTCAGGTCAATTTTGTTGTTTTTTTGGATGAGAGTGATCAGGGTGATGCCAAGGGCAAAAAAAGCCGAGAAAACGATACCCATGGCCGCATCTTCTTTGATCGGGGAACGATTACGGATCAAGTTAATCAGTAGAGTACTGACCATTGAGGCTAGTAAAGCACCCAGTAGCAGATTAAAATTACCAATAAAAGCGATCGCTAATCCGGGTAGGACCGAGTGACTGATGGCATCGCCCAAGAGGGCCAAACGTTGTACCATCAGGTAGGTTCCCACCACCGCACAAATGATCCCGACGATGATAGCTTCAATTAGGGATCTCTGCATGAAACTATACTGTAAGGGTTCGATTAATCCTGTTAATAGATTGTTGCCCATGAATCTGCCTTGGGGTTAAATTTTTCTGATTCTCGATCGAGGTTTTGCTCCTAGGGTCTATCTTCTAAATCGGGGGAGAAGATAGGTTAGGATTAGGATTAATTGTAAGTTTTTTCGCTCCTAACTGCCGCCATGGATACCCCCGTTCTTTCCTCAACTTTTTTTCTGACTCTCCTGCTCATGGTGGGATTATTCTTTTTTATTCGCGGTTCCGTCAAGGAGCGTATCGAACAGCGTGTCTATCTTACCAGTACCAGTGACGACCAACTATTAGAACAACTGCGAGATTATTTTGACCGACGTTCCTATCAAGTCAAGGCGATCGAACCCGAACAGAATATTGTCAGATTACAGGGTTTTGTGCCGCCTAGCCCCTTTCTAGCGATATTTTTGACAATTTTAGCTGCCTTGGGTTTATTTTGCTTCTCACTGGTGTTATCGGTGTTATTTCCCGATACTAATCCCTATATTTTTGCTCTTGTGGGTTTATCTCCCCTCGCGGGTGTTTTCTATTGGCAAAAAGTCGGCCGTTTAGAGGAAGTGGCTTTTAAAGTAGAAAGCAAATCTCAGCAAACGGAATTAACTGTCAAAGCCCATCGAGACGAGTTAAGACAACTACAAGATAGTTTAACCTTTCTAGAAAGACAATAAGCTTTTTATGTCCTATGAACGCCTAATTTATCTGGCCGATACCGATGCGGCCGGTGTGGTTTACTTTGCCCATCTTCTCTCGATCTGTCATGAAGCCTACGAGTTTTCTTTAGCACAATTTGGCATTAATATCAAGGATTTTTTCAAAGATTCTCCGGTTGCCCTACCGATTACTCAAGCGGAAATCCAGTTTTTTCGGCCTCTTTTTTGTGGCGATCAAATACAGATTGATTTCACTGCCCGATCCCTGAGCGAAAACGAGTTTCAATTGCAGTATAAAATTTATTTGGCTGAAATCATGGTCGCAAAAGCGAAAACTCGCCATGTGTGCATCGCTCCCACCGCTAGAAAAAGAATCCCTTTTCCGGAATCTTTAAAAAATTGGTTAAGATATTTATCAACCCCAGAGGATACTGGTATTTAAGAGATGATTTGGGCAGATTTAACGATAATTTTAACTAGGGATTGGTGGCACAATGCTTGGCAATTATTTAACCTTAGCACCGGAAGAATTATCTGGAATTCTTTTCTGGCTTTTATCCCCTTTGTCCTCAGCTTTTGGCTATTTCGGATCACCCTCGATCGTTCCCTACTCTGGTGGTTAATTCTCTTAGTTTTTGTGCTTTTTTTACCCAATGCTCCCTATATTCTCACCGATAGCATTCATTTAATCTCTTATGTTCAGGAGGATTACGCCAAAAGTTTAATTTTTTTAGTTTTAATTCCCCAGTATAGCTTCTTTATTTTTATTGGCTTTCAGCTATACGTTCTCTCCTTACTTAATTTAAAAAGTTATTGTCAGCAAAGTCAGCTAAATTCAGCAGTTTTACCCCTAGAAATAACTCTCCATTTTTTAAGTGCGATCGGTATCTATTTAGGAAGGTTTCTCCGACTGAATAGTTGGTATCTAGTCACTCAACCGCAGCAACTATTCTGGAGTTTGCAGAATTTACTGACTAAAAAACCTTTGCTATTCATCTCTGTCTGTTTTTTAATTATTTGGCTACTATACGAAATCAATAAAAGGCTTTACAATCGATTTTTTGGCTACAATTAACGCCTATCGGGAATTTCCACCCTCTCCTAGTCTCTTTCCGATTAATTAAAAGATAGTAGGAAGACAGAGATCAATTGGCCGCAGCGATATTATGATGATGATTAATATTTTTTCTCTCTCATCCCCATGACAAGCGCTGATCAATCTCAACCCCTGCCTAGGGATGACTATTTTCACTACCAAAATTGTTGGTATCCTGTGTTATTCGTGCAGGATTGGCAAAAAAATCCCTACTCTTTCTCTCTTTATGGGCAACCATTGCTAATATTTCGCGATCAGCAGGGAAAATGGGGCTGTTTGCTTGATCGCTGTCCCCATCGCTTGGCGAAACTCTCCACCGGACAGATGATCGCTGGGCGTTTAGAATGTTTGTACCATGGTTGGCAGTTCGAGACGGATGGAAAATGTTCCCATATTCCCCAACTGCCAGTCAATACCCCGATTCCCCGCAATGCCAAGGTTAAATCCTATCGGGTGGTGGAACGTCAGGGAGTCCTCTGGGTTTGGTTAGGAGAAGAGGAAACAGCGAAAGAAAGCGATATTCCTATCATCAAAGACCTAGAAGACCCCAATTGTGTCCATACCGATTATCTCATCGATTTTCCCTATGAACAGGGCTATTTACTCGAAAATCTCCTCGATCCCGCCCATGTTAATATTAGCCATGATCGCAGCGAATTCGGGGCAAAACGGGAAAATGCTCAACCGTTAGCCTTCCAAATCCTCGAAATCTCGGCGCGGGGAATTCGCAGTCAGTGGCGCAATAGCCGCAATCCGCAGGAAAGCTGGAAATATCTGGATTTTATAGCCCCTAATCTCGTTCATTATCGTTTTGCTCTGCCTAATCCCCATTGGTGTGCTGGATTGGCTTTATACGGGATTTCTCTGGGTCAAGGTCGTTCTCGCTTACTGATGCGACGTTACCAAAATTTTGCCGTTAACTCCCGTCAATACCGTTGGCGCTGGTTGGAACATCTGCGTCAAAGTCGCATCCTCGAAGATGATCTACCTTTAATTCAAAGTCAGCAGCAAATGGTGGAAAAGTCAAGAGATAGTTTACAAAAATTATACTTACCCTTAAAAAGTTCCGATGCCTTGGTGATTGAGTTACGTCAATGGTTCGATCGCTATGGGGACTCTTTCCCCTACTATCAAGGCTACACCAGTCAGCGGACAACGGCGATCGATTTATCCGATCCTTTACCCCTCGATCGCTATTCTCGTCACACTGTCCACTGTCGCACCTGTAGCGATGCCCATGAAAAAATGGTAAAAACTAAACAGATCGCAATTTTAATGGGGATATTATTAGCTTTACTGGCAATTTTATCCCCAAATCAGTCTATCTATCAAATTACTGCCCTTATTTTCGCAATTTTGGCTTTGGCAATAGCGATCGCTGCCAATTACACCCGCACAAAATTTGAACGCACCTATGAGAAAAAAGCCCATACCAAACTACACTGATAAGTAGTCGTGCAAAATTAATTTCCTAGTGAAGATAGGCAAGAGGCAAGAGGTGGTTAGATATGTGTAATTAATTTTACTTAGGTACTTAACTAAGATTTCTACTACAAAAATCTGCCTAAATCGAATTCCGTTGTGGCAGTAATTTCTCGAAAACGTTCCTGACTGATAATTAACAATAATCTTTCAGTATAATCCACCGCACCGCGCAATTCTCGTTCTAATCTTGCTAAACCGGCGTTGGCATATTCCTCGAAAATTGTCACTCGCAAAGCTTCCGAATCTACCCCGTGGGGAGACAGAATTTTCGTGTCTTGCAATTCATTGACTGCCAATAATTTGATTAGGGTATCGTAGCCACGAGAAATAAAAATTTCTAGGTTAATAGGTGAGGGTTCCTTCGCTACATTTTCTATCGCCACCCTCTCTTGATATCTTACCCCTAAAGCCGCCGCAAAAGCGATGACATCAGCATAGGTTTGAAAGGGTCCAATTCCCTGATTAAAATTAACTAAGGACTGGACAAATTCCCCTTTATCTCTAGCAATACGAACTCGATGAATGGACATATTTATCAAGCAAAAAGTAAAAAAGTTTACAAAATTCAGGAGATAGAAGTTATCAGTATATATGGACTATTTTATCTATCCCCTATCCGCTATAACTGCTTTAAGGATAAGTTTTAATTAGTCCTTTAGCTTGGTAAACATGAAATTGTTCGATGGCGACACCACCGCGCTTGATCGGAATGACAGCTACTTTAATTATATCTTGGAAATAGGGACGGTAGCGATCGATTATTTCTGGTCTTTCTAGAGAACTATTTGTAGTAATTAATAAACCATTTTTACCGATCCATTCTTGAGGATTAAACCAAATTTGATAACCCCTTTGATCGTTGTTAAAACAGGTGACGGGAATAGGAACTAGGGGATAGAGAGCCATATCTAGCCATGCTGTCACATAAAAATTATGGGTAAAAACGAAGCTAGAATCTTTTAAAAGTGCTAATAATTCGGGCGAATTAGCAAAGCCTTGGCGCAGTTGATCGATATCGACAATTTCCCGAGAAGGGTCCTGTTCTGGGGCAATAATTCCCCCAAAAATTGCGTATTGACTGGGTTTTTGGAAAGTGCCAAAAGTAACGTGAAGCATTGCTATAGATAAAACAGTAACGATAAAAATTCCCGATCCCCATAACCATCTTTTTACCCAGATTCGAGAAGATTGCTGCCAAGTATTGGCCTTTTCTCCTAATAAAATTGTGCAGGACCAGAACCCGGGTAAAATCCAACTAGGGGCGAGATAATGGGAAGCACCCACATAAAGCATTCCCAGGATTAAAGGCAGAGAAACCGAGAGAATTAACCATTTTTTTAGTGATTCTTCTTCTCGATGAAAAAATCTTTTTTTCGAGATAAAGTTAGGAATTTGTTCGGCAAAGCTTTTAAATGTCACCCACCACATCGGCAGACCGAAAGGAGGAAACATCGTGGCGATACTAATGCCAACAACCGAGAGAATACCGAGAATATTAAAGGCTTTGGGTTCTCCAGAAAAACGGTCTTCTAAATGAAAGCGAAAGGAAATCCAATCATGGTTAATATTCCAGTATATAATTGGCAATAAAGTTATCAAAAAGAGAATAAATCCTAATCCCAACCAGGGCGATCTAAATACAGGCCAATAGCGGGGAGTGGTCAGACAAAATAAAACTAAACCAAAGCCCAAAATAAAGCCATGATATTTACTTAAAACCGCCAATCCTACGGCAAGTCCAATATAAGCCAGACGATAGCTAGGATGATAGTTTTTTTCCCGAATTGGCCAGAATTCTTGGGCAGCTAAATAGACTGTTAATGACCAAAAAAAGATTAAAGGACTATCTGGCTGCGAGAGAATCCCGAAGACAATCCCATAGATGGGGATCAGGGTCGCGATCGCTAAAGTCATTCTGGCGACCGGCAGACTGAACAATTTTAAAGCCGTCAGATAGAGCAAGCAGAGGCTGCCAGTATAGAGGAGGAGAGTCCCGAAGCGAATGGTAAATTGATTGACTAATCCCGTGATCCAAGTCCCAAAACCCGTGGAAATCGCTACTATTGGCGGATGATCGAAATAACTCCAATCTAGATTATGGCTGTAAACATAATAATAGGCTTCATCATACCCGGGATAAAGCCCCAGGGCGATGATTGTTCTAAACAGGAGTCCACCGATGAGCAGATAAACGGCAATGCGGTCGCTAATTATTTTGGTCAAAATTCTTACCTCATTTCATCGCTAAAACTGATGTTAGAGACGGGAGATTTTTGAGGTTGCCAGATTCGAGATTTGTGCATCTATGGCAAGGTTAGATTTAAGTGTGATCTTTAGTTACTATATCACCAACTCTGTCATCTCTTAGCCCTTGGCTATCAGCAAACTCTCCCCAGGCGTTGCTGATTTGCGATCTGAAAGAGGATTAAGAGAACGGGGAACGGTAAATTGACATCCTCGCCGCCCTAAAAGTGCGGCGATTCCTAAACCTCACGATTTAAGTTTCTGCTTCCACCACCGTCGCATACCACAGTTAAAAAACCATGTACTGTCTTACACAGAGTCCACAGACTTTCGCCCCATTT